>NZ_JACAOX010000002.1:207181-248802 GCF_013386015.1 Pseudomonas sp. B6001 | reverse complement strand
GGGCTTGAGTCAGCGGCGATCCGCCACCACCCCAATCAACACCAGCACCACCAACAACACCGGCGCCAGGCTGTAGTTGTTGAACTGGCTCAACCCGCGAACAATCCACGGCGTGGCATAGATCAGCGCAGCGCCGCTGCCGATCATGCACACCAGCGCCATCAGCGGCACGCGCAGCGCACCCGCGATGCTGCCCAGCCGTGCTTCGACCCAGCCCTTGATGTCGGCGCCAAACAGCACCAGCAGGCAACCTACCAACGCCAGGGAGATTTCCGACAGGTTGCTACGGCTCCAGCGGGATACGGTGGCGAGCAGGTCGAGTACCAGATCCATTTGATTTCCTTAAGAGCAATCAGCTCAAAAACTTCTGCAGCAGGTCATTGAGAAAGAGTTGCCCGCGGTCGGTGGCCGCCAGGCGTGACGGTTCGACCTGCATTAAGCCACTTTGTTCTGCCTCACGACGGGCCTCATCGAGACTCGCCAGCTCAAGGCCGGTGCGCTCGGCATAAAGCCTGGCTTCGACGCCGTCGGTGAGGCGCAGGGCGTTCATCAGGAACTCGAACGGTAACTCTTCGTTGGTCAGTTCTTTCGCGCCGGCCTGATAGTTTTTCGCCGGGTTGAGGTAGTCCTTCGGCGCCCGGGTTTTCCAGGTGCGCACGATGCGCCCGTCCGGATGGCTGAGCTTGCCGTGGGCGCCGGCACCGATGCCGATAAAGTCGCCAAAGCTCCAGTAATTCAGGTTATGCCGCGCCGGCCGGCCCGGTTGGGCGTAGGCCGAGACTTCGTACTGGGCGTAACCGTGTTCGGCGAGCAACGCCTGGCCGGCTTCCTGGATGTCCCACAGGGTGTCGTCTTCCGGCAGCACGGGCGGCTGGTTCCAGAACACGGTGTTGGGTTCCAGGGTCAGTTGATACCAGGACAGATGCGTGGGCTTGAGGGCAATGGCCTGGCGCAGGTCGCCCAGGGCGTCCTCCAGGGACTGATCGGGCAAACCGTGCATCAAGTCCAGGTTGAAGTTGTCGAACCCGGCCTGGCGCGCCATGCCGGCGGCACGCACGGCTTCGTCACCGTTGTGGATGCGGCCCAGGGCTTCGAGTTTTTCCTGCTGGAAACTCTGGATGCCAATCGACAGCCGATTGATCCCCAGCTTGCGGTACGCCACGAACTTCTCTTGCTCGAAGGTACCGGGGTTGGCTTCCAGGGTGATCTCGATATCGCCGGCAAACGGGATGCGCGCTTCCACGCTCTTGAGCAACCGGCCCAGGGCAGCGGCGCTGAACAGGCTTGGGGTGCCGCCGCCGAAAAAGATCGAACTCAGCTCACGGCCGTACACCGCGTGCAGGTCCTGATCGAGGTCGGCCAGCAACGCGTCGACGTACTCTTCCTCCGGCAGCACCTTGCTGGCGGTGTGGGAGTTGAAGTCGCAATAGGGGCATTTGCGCACGCACCACGGGATGTGGATATACAGCGCCAGGGGCGGCAGGTGAGGCAGGGCCGCCCGAGGTGTTTGCGCGCCACCGAGAATCAGTGGCTGCGCGGAGGTGTTCTGAGTCATTTCAGGCCCAGGCGCTGGCGCAGCAAATCCATTGCGCGGGCGCGGTGGCTGATCTGGTTCTTGTCGGCCGGGCTCAATTCGGCGCTGGAGACATTGCGCTCCGGCACCCAGAACAACGGGTCATAACCGAAACCGTGCTCGCCGCTGGCCGCATGCAGGATGCGCCCGTGCCACAAGCCTTCGCAGAGGATCGGCAATGGATCATCGGCGTGACGCACCAGGGCCAGCACGCAGACGAACTGCGCGCCGCGCATCGCGTCGGGCACGTCCTTGAGGGCGTCCAGCAGCTTGGCGTTGTTGGCCGCATCGCCTTTACCGTCGGCGTAACGTGCCGAGTAGATGCCAGGCGCGCCGCCCAGGAAGTCCACGGCCAGGCCCGAATCGTCAGCCAGTGCCGGCAGGCCGGAAATACGCGCGGCGTTGCGGGCCTTGAGGATGGCGTTCTCGACAAACGACAGGCCGGTCTCTTCCGGCTCTACCTGGCTGAACTCGCCAATCGAGCGCAGTTGCACCGAGTCGCCGAGCATGGCCTGGAGTTCTTTGAGCTTGCCGGCGTTATGGCTGGCCAGTACGAGTTGAGTAAGGTTCATCATTGCGCCGGAAACAGTTCCTGGTTGAAACTGAAACCGTGGGCTTTGCCACCGGTTTCAACGTTGATGGTGAAAATCTTGGTTTCCTGCTGCGGCACCGGGTACTGGGCGACGTAAAGCGTAGAACCTTTCTGGGTGATTTTCTTGAACGTCAGCATCTCGCTCTTGCCGCCCAGATCCTTGATTGTGCCGGTAACGGTGGCGTCTATCGATTCGACGCCCTTGTTTACGAACACATTGATCATGCCCAGCTCTTTGCTGCGTACGATCCCGGCTTCCTGAGCCATTTCCGGCGTCAGGAAGCTGGTGGTCAGGGTGTTGTAGTGCACCGTGATATCGCCGAATTCTTTCTGACGATTACCATCGATAACATCCGCCGCCATAGCGCTGACGCTCAGGCACGCGGTGAGTAGAAAAACAGCCAGGCGACTCATGATCGTCCTCCTTGAAAATGGTTAGACGGCAATCTGGTGGTCCGTCAGGCCCGGGCTGCTGACCCGGTAGATCCCGATCTCACCCAGCAGGTTGGGCCATAGCTTACTCGCCCAGCCGTGACGATGCTGTTGATCGACGGCAAGGCGGTTGATGACTTTGGCTTCGCGCTCGCCGCACAGCGCTTCGAAGTCTTCAAAGGTGCAGAAGTGGATGTTGGGCGTGTTGTACCAGGTGTACGGCAGGAAGTCCGACACCGGCATGCGGCCCTTGGTGGCCAGGTACCAGCGGCAGCGCCAGTGGCCGAAATTGGGGAAAGTAATGATGCACTGGCGGCCGACGCGCAACATTTCGTCGAGGATCCGGTCCGGGTAGTGCACGGCTTGCAGGGCCTGGGTCATGACCACGATGTCGAAGCTGTTGCTGGCAAAGTTGCCGAGGCCCTTGTCCAGGTCCTGCTCGATCACGTTGATGCCCTTGGCCACGCACTGGGCGATGTTGTCCGGGTCGTTTTCCAGGCCATAGCCGGTGACTTGCTTGTTGTCGCGCAGCCAGCTCAGCAGTTCGCCATCGCCGCAACCCAGGTCGAGCACGCGGCTGCCGGCGGGGATCCAGTCTTGGATGATTTCCAGGTCGGCTCTCATGGCGTTCTCACAGTGCTATTCGGTTCATGTAATTGCTAAAAGCCTGCAAGTAACGCGGGATCGGGATCAGGAAGGCGTCGTGGCCTTGCGGTGCGTCGATCTCCAGGTAGCAGACGTCTTTCTTGGCGGCCATCAGCGCATCCACCAATTCCCGCGAGCGGGCCGGGGAGAAGCGCCAGTCGGTGGTGAACGACATCACGCAGAACTTGGCGGTGGCCGCCTCGAAGGTGCGCGCCAGGTCATCGTCGAAATTCGCCGCCGGGTCGAAGTAGTCCAGGGCCTTGGTCATCAGCAGGTAGGTGTTGGCGTCGAAACGCCCGGAAAACTCCTCGCCCTGATAACGCAGGTAGCTCTCGACCTGGAATTCGACGCTGTGGAAGTCGTAGTTGAGCTTCTCGCTCTTGAGGCCACGGCCGAATTTCTCGCCCATGGAGTCATCCGACAGGTAGGTGATGTGCCCGACCATGCGCGCGAGCATCAGCCCGCGCTTGGGGATCACGCCCGCTTCCTGGAACGAACCGCCGTGGAACTCGGGGTCGGTCAGGATCGCCTGGCGCGCCACTTCGTTGAAGGCGATGTTCTGCGCCGACAGCTTGGGGGCCGAGGCGATGGCCAGGCAATGGCGCACGCGGTCCGGGTAGGTGATGGTCCATTGCAGGGCCTGCATGCCGCCCAGGCTGCCGCCGATCACGGCGGCCCATTGGGCGATGCCCAGTACGTCGGCCAGGCGCGCCTGGCTGTGCACCCAGTCTTCCACGGTCAGCACCGGGAAATCGGCGCCAAACGGCTTGCCGGTTTCCGGGTTGAGGCTGCTGGGGCCGGTGGAGCCGTTGCAGCCGCCGAGGTTGTTCAGGCTGACCACGAAGAACTTGTTGGTGTCGATGGGCTTGCCGGGGCCGATGCAGCTGTCCCACCAGCCGGGCTTGCGCTCGTCCATGCTGTGGAAACCCGCAGCGTGGTGGTGGCCGGACAGGGCGTGGCAGATCAGCACGGCGTTGCTGGCCGTAGCGTTCAGTTGGCCGTAGGTTTCATAGATCAGGTCGTAGGCGGGCAGCGAACGGCCGCAGGCCAGGGCCAGCGGTTCGCTGAAGTGCGCCACTTTGGGCACGACCAGTCCAACAGAATCGGGGGGGAAGGCAGTTGGCATCGACCCTGCTCTCGTTTAAATGAGGCGTAAGTCTAAAGACCGCTGCACCCAGCGGCAAGCAAAGGCCTGCGGCTGGTGTTTTTAAGGCTTTTTGTGGCGAGGAAGCTTGCTCCCGCTGGAGCGCGAAGCGGTCCCGGGCCGGTTGCCGCGATTTCGCAGATGCAACGCGGTCGGCCGTTTTGGGGCTGCTGCGCAGCCCAGCGGGAGCAAGCTCCCTCGCCACATTGTCGTCAGATCAGACCGAACAGTTCTTTGGGCATGAATGCATAGAACGCCAAACGTGGAATCACCCAGCTTTGCAGCAACTGGATCGCGATAAACGCGAAGATCGGCGAGATGTCCAGGCCACCCAGGTTAGGTACCAGGCGACGGAACGGTGCCAGCACCGGCTCAGTGATCTGTGCCATCAGTTCGGCACCCGGGCTGCGGCTGCCCGGAGCGACCCAGGACAGGATCACGCTGATGATCATCGACCAGAAAATGATCTTCAGGAACAGCGAGAAGATCCCGATCAAGGCCCACGGCAGCAACAGCAGCGTGGTGGCCTGATAGCCATTGAGCAGCAGGATGACCGCGAACAGCAGGATCTGCAGCAGCAGCGCCAATACCAGCGACGACATGTCCAGGCCGAACAGGCTCGGGATCACCCGGCGCAGAGGCTTGAGCAGCGGCTGCGTGGCTTTTACCACGAACTGGCACAGCGGGTTGTAGAAGTTCGCCCGCACCAGTTGCAGGATAAAACGCATCAGCACGATCAGCAGGTACAGGCTGCCCAGGGTCTGGATGATGAAAATGGCAGCGTCATTGATTCCGAGCATGTTTGATTCCTATGTGGGGGACGACTATTTGCCCAGCTGCTCGGCCATTTCGGCCGAACGATGTGCTGCGGCACCCAGTGCTTTTTCCACCAGGGCTTCAAAGCCCCCGGCCTGGAACGATTCGATTGCCGCCTGGGTCGTGCCGCCGGGCGAGGTCACGCGACGGCGCAGTTCGGCGGCGTCGACATCACTGGACACGGCCATCTGCGCGGCACCCAGTGCGGTTTGCTCGGCCAGTTGCTCGGCGACTTCCTGCGGCAGGCCGAGTTTCACGCCAGCGGCGGTCATGGCCTCGATCAGCAGGAAGAAATACGCCGGGCCACTGCCGGAGACGGCGGTGACGGCGTCCAGTTGCTGCTCTTGTTCCAGCCACACGGCGAGACCTACGGCGGACAGCAGCTCTTGTGCCTGGTCGCGCTGTTGGGCAGTGACTTCGGATGTGGCGTACAAGCCGCTCACGCCCTTGCGCAGCAGCGCCGGGGTGTTGGGCATGCAACGCACAATCGGCTGGGCGCCGAGCCAGTGGGTCATGCTGGCGCAAGTGATGCCGGCGGCGATGGACACCACCAGTTGATGGGGCTTGAGGCTTGGGCGCAGGCTTTCGCACACGGCTTTCATGGCTTGTGGCTTGACCGCCAGCACTACCACGTCCACGCCTTCAATCGCTTCTGCGTTGTCGGCGAAGGTGTCGATGCCGTGCTCGGCGCTGACGCGGGCGCGGGTGTCGGCGCCCGGGTCGCTGGCGCGAATCTGTTGTGCTTCCAGGCCCTTGGCCCGCAGGCCGCCGATCAGGCTGGCCGCCATGTTGCCGGCGCCGATAAAGGCAATACGCGTGTTGCTCATGACAGGTCCTTACTCAGATGGAAGTCAGCCATTTCAAGGCTGGCCATAGTCGCGGGCACCAAACAGGGCGGTACCGATCCGCACCCAGGTGGCCCCTTGGGCGATGGCCGACTCAAGGTCATGGCTCATGCCCATGGAAAGTGTGTCGAGCCCCAGGTCGAGGCTCGCTTGCAGGTCGCGCACGGTGGCGAAGGCTGCGTCTTGCTCTGCACGGTCGTCGGTCGGCTCGGGAATCGCCATCAGGCCGCGCAGCTTCAGGCGCGGCAGGGCGCTGATGGCTTCGGCCAGGGCGGGCAGGTCGGCGGGTGTACAGCCGGACTTGCTGGCTTCGCCACTGACGTTGACCTGGATGCAGATATTCAGCGGCGGCAGGTCAGACGGGCGTTGTTCGGACAAGCGTTGTGCGATTTTCAGGCGGTCCACGGAATGCACCCAGGCGAAATTCTCGGCGATCGCACGAGTCTTGTTCGATTGAATGGGGCCGATGAAGTGCCAACTCAAGGGCAGGTCGGTTAATTCGGCCTGTTTGCCCAGGGCTTCCTGCAGATAGTTCTCGCCAAAGTCACGCATCCCGGCGGCATAGGCTTCGCGCACGGCCTGTGCGGGTTTGGTCTTGCTCACGGCCAGCAGGTGCACGCTGCCTGCGTCGCGCTGCGCGGCCTCGGCGGCTGCCCGGATCCGCTCGGAAACCAGGCCGATGTTGTCTGCTATGGTCGACATTCAAGTTGCGCCCGTGGATATGGAGTCCGCGGCATTCTACTGGAAATGGAAAGCCCTATGGATATCACTGAACTGCTGGCCGCCGGCGTACGCCTGCGGGCCTCCGACCTGCATCTGTCGGCGGGGTTGGCGCCGATGCTGCGAGTGGATGGCGAGGTCTGGCCACTCGATTGGCCTGTACTTGCGCCGGTGCAAGTGGCGGCGTTGCTCAGCCCTTTGCTGAACAATCACCAGCAAAAGGATTTCGAAACATCTCTTGAAACGGATTTTGCCTTCGAGTTGCCCGAGGTGGCGCGGTTTCGGGTGAACGTGTTCCAGCAGCACCGGGGCATGGGCGCGGTGTTTCGTACCATCCCCTCAACGGTGCAGAGCCTGGAACACCTGGGGTTGGGCGAGGTGTTCCGGCGCATCGCAGACCTGCCACGGGGGCTGGTGCTGGTCACCGGGCCGACCGGTTCCGGCAAGTCCACGACCCTGGCGGCGATGATCGATTACCTCAACACCCATCGCCGTCAGCACATCCTCACCCTTGAAGACCCTATCGAATTTATCCATCAGCCGAAAAGCGCCCTGATCAACCAGCGGCAGGTGCATCGCGACACCCACAGCTTCTCGGCCGCCCTGCGTTCGGCATTGCGGGAGGACCCGGATGTGATCCTGGTTGGCGAATTGCGGGACCTGGAAACCATTCGGCTCGCGCTGACGGCGGCGGAAACCGGGCATCTGGTGTTCGGCACGCTGCACACCACGTCGGCGGCTAAAACCGTGGACCGGGTGGTGGATGTGTTTCCGGCGGGGGAAAAGGCCATGGTCCGCTCGATGCTCTCGGAGTCATTGCAGGCGGTGGTCTCTCAGGTGCTGGTGAAGAAGGTCGGCGGCGGGCGGGTGGCGGCTCACGAAATCATGCTCGGCACACCGGCGATTCGTAATTTGATCCGCGAGGACAAGGTGGCGCAGATGTATTCGGCGATTCAGACCGGCGGGGCGTTGGGGATGACGACGCTGGACATGAGTTTGAAGGCGTTGGTCAGCCAGGGGCTGATCAGCCGGGAACATGCCCGGGAGAAGGCGAGGGTGCCTGGGGATATTTAAGGTCGCGTGGGCGATGAAAAACTAATGTGGGAGCGGGCTTGCTCGCGAATGCGGTGTATCAGTCAAGCATGTATCGACTGACACTCCGCATTCGCGAGCAAGCCCGCTCTCACATCAGCCTGATATCAGCGCTGCACAATCCGCAGGTTGTTCTGCTCTTTAGGCAGGACACGCTTGGCAATCACGTAGTTCTTGTCCCAGAACGGCTTCTTCAGCGTATCGATGCTCACGGACTTGCCACGACGCGGTGCGTGGATGAAACGGTCGTTGCCCAGGTAGATGGCAACGTGGTTCACCTGGCGGCTCTTCAGTTTGAAGAACAGCAGGTCACCCGGTTTCAAATCCTTGCGCTCAACCTTCAGCCCGTGGCCGGCGGCCATGGCGTTGGAAGTGCGCGGCAAATCCACGGCTTTTACGTCGTTAAACGCATATTTCACCAAACCACTGCAGTCGAACCCTTTACTTGGGCTGCTGCCGCCCCAACGATAAGGAGTACCGAGCACGTTGACGGCACGGCTGAGGACGTTGCTGCTTTGCTTGGTGTTGACGGCCATCAGCCCTGGCGCCGCATTACCGTGGGCCTTGCTCAGTTGAGTCGGGCGCTTCACGGTCAGCTTTACCGATTTGGCGGAGCTGGTGGTGGCGTGAACTTTAGGGGTGAAACCGTTAACGTTGGGAAGTCGTTGCTCACGATTGGTGGCGTGGGCGGCCAGTGGCATTAATAGGCAAATGGTTAGCCATGTCTTGAAAAATGGTCGCATTAGGCGTGGCTCTTTTTGGTTTGCGCGCAACTTTATAACAGCTTTTTGTGTCGTGCTAAGGCCGTTTGTCGACTGAACCCTGGGGTCAAATTCAGGAAAACCGTGACGAATTGCCGCGATTGTCCTACACAAGTCAGGCGGTATAAGGCTTTGAGGGAAGCGAAGATACCATTTGCCGCATGTCGGGCGCCCGTAAAAAAGTCACAAAGAAACCAGAAATATTTATCTATCGAGGCTAAAGAGGTACTCCATGAACACCTATCGACAGGATGTTTCGCAACAAGACACCCACAGCAAGGTGATCGGCTACCTGCTTTGGATTTTCGGTTTTACCGGTGCTCACCGCTTTTATTACGGCAAGCCGGTGACCGGGACGATCTGGTTTTTCACCTTCGGTTTGTTCGGGATTGGCTGGTTGATCGACTTGTTCCTGATTCCGGCAATGGACCGCGAAGCGGACCTGCGATTTACCGCCGGGCCGATCGAGTACAACGTGGCCTGGATTCTGTTGGCGTTCCTGGGGGTGTTCGGTTTGCACCGCATGTATCAGGGCAAATGGATCAGCGGGATCATTTACCTGCTGACCGGGGGCTTGTTCCTGATCGGGGTGCTGTATGACTTCTGGACGCTGAATACGCAGATTTCGATCCGCAATGCCGAGCGCAACGGCGGCCGATAAGATTTGTGAAGATCCAAATGTGGGAGCGGGCTTGCTCGCGAATGCGATGTGTCAGTCGACATCTCTATTGACTGACCCACCGCTTTCGCGAGCAAGCCCGCTCCCACATTTACTGTGCCCACTCCGGATTGGATTCAAGCCTGGTAGCTGATCCGCCCATCCACCAGCGTGTACCGCACAGTCGCCGGCAGGCTATGGCCGATGAATGGGCAGTTTTCACCCTTGGACAGCCAGTGTTCCCCGGCAATCGTGGAGCTGGCCGGATCAAACAGCACCAGGTCCGCCGCCGAGCCCACCGCCAGCTTGCCCGCCGGCAGGCGCAGCGCCTCGGCAGGGCCCGCACTGAGACGCGCCAGCAGGGTCGGCAGGTCCAGCAAACCATCTTCCACCAACGTCATTGCCAGCGGCAGCAACAGCTCGACGCTGCTGATGCCTGGCTCCGTCGCGCCGAACGGCGCCAGCTTGGCATCCCGCTCGTGGGGCTGGTGATGGCTGGAGATCGCCGAAACCACCCCGGACTTCACCGCCGCCCGCAAACCGTCACGGTCAGCGCGGGTACGCAGTGGCGGCTGCACGTGATACAGGCTGGAGAAGTCGATCAGCGCCTCATCCGTCAGAATCAGCTGATACAGCGCCACATCCGCCGTCACCGGCAATCCGCGGGCTTGGGCCTGAGCGATCAGGGCCACGCCGCGAGCGCTGGTCAGCTGGCTGAAGTGCGCGCGTACGCCGCTTTGTTCCACCAGCAGCAGGTCGCGGGCCAGGGCCACGGTCTCGGCGGTTTCCGGGATGCCCGGCAGGCCGAGGAAGCTCGCGGTGGCGCCTTCGTGGGCCAGGCCGCCTTCGGCCAGGTCACGGTCCTGGGAGTGGAAAATCACGGTCAGGTCGAAAGTCGCCGCATATTCCAGCGCACGGCACAGGGTGCGGGTGCTGCGAAAGCTCTCCAGGCCGTTGCCGAAGGCCACGCAGCCTGCGTCGCGCAGGGCGATCAGCTCGGCCAGTTGTTCGCCGTCCAGGCCTTTGCTCAGGGCGCCGATGGGGAACACTTTGCAGTTGCCGGCTTCGCGGGCGCGGTCGAGGATCAGTTCGGTCACCGCCGAGGTGTCCAGCACCGGTTTGGTGTGGGGCGGGCAGCACAGGCTGGTCACGCCACCGGCAGCGGCGGCGCGGGTTTCGCTGGTGATGTTGCCCTTGCGGCTGTAGCCCGGCTCACGCAGGGCGACGTTCAGGTCAACCAGGCCAGGCGCGGCGATCAGGCCTTTGGCGTCGATAGTTTCGCTGGCGCTGAAGCTTGCGGGTGCGGCGCCGATGGCAATGATCTTGCCGGCTTCCAGGTGCAGATCGGTGACTTGATCCAGCCCGCTGGCCGGATCGATGACTCGGGCGCCGAGAATGCTGAGCTTCACTGGGCGTTCTCCTGCTCGAATTGACGTTGCGCGGTTTGCCCGCTCATGGCCATGGACAACACCGCCATGCGGATGGCGATGCCGTACGTGACCTGGTTGAGAATCACCGACTGCGCGCCATCGGCCACCGCCGACTCAATCTCCACGCCACGGTTGATTGGCCCCGGGTGCATCACGATGGCGTCCGGCTTGGCGCCGGCCAGGCGTGCGGTGGTCAGGCCGAACAGGCGATAGAACTCGCCTTCGCTCGGCAGCAGGCCGCCCGCCATACGCTCGCGCTGCAGGCGCAGCATGATCACCACGTCCACATCCTTCAGGCCTTCGGCCATGTCGGTGTAGACCTTCACGCCGTACTGCTCGATACCGATCGGCAGCAGGGTCTTGGGGGCGATCACGCGGATGTCCGGGCAACCCAGGGTTTTCAGGGCCAGCATGTTCGAGCGTGCAACCCGCGAGTGCAGGATGTCGCCGACAATGGCCACCGAGAGGTTTTCAAAGCTGCCCTTGTGCCGCCGGATGGTCAGCATGTCGAGCATGCCCTGGGTCGGGTGGGCGTGACGGCCGTCGCCGCCGTTGATGATCGCCACATTCGGGCACACGTGCTCGGCGATGAAGTGCGCAGCACCGGAATCGCCGTGGCGCACCACGAACATGTCGGCGGCCATGGCTTCCAGGTTGCGCAGGGTGTCGAGCAGGGTTTCGCCCTTGCTCGCCGACGAGGTGGACACGTTCAGGGTGATCACGTCAGCCGACAGGCGTTGGGCCGCCAGTTCAAAGGTGGTGCGGGTGCGGGTCGAGTTCTCGAAGAACACGTTGCAGATGGTCTTGCCGCGCAGCAACGGGACTTTCTTCACCGCCCGGCCGCCGACTTCGAGAAACGAGTCGGCCGTGTCGAGGATTTCGGTGAGCAGTTCGCGGGGCAAGCCGTCGAGGGACAGGAAGTGTTGCAGCTGGCCCTGAGCATTGAGCTGCAGCGGGCGCTTGGCATCTAGAGGCGTCATCGCGGGGACTCTTTACAAGGCGGTTTAAAGGGCAAGGTCTTGCAGTTCGAGTTCGAGCGGCGTGGGACCGGACAATTTTACCCGCTGGTGGGCTTCCAGGGACAGGGTGGCGCCGACCACGTCCGGGCTGATCGGCAATTCTCCGGCGTCCAGGTCCAGCAGGCAGACCAGGGTCACGCTGGCCGGGCGGCCGTAGTCGAACAGTTCGTTCATCGCGGCGCGGATGGTGCGACCGCTCATCAGCACGTCATCGATCAGCACCAGGTGCTGGCCTTCGATCTCGAAGGGCAGGGCCGAGGGGCGCACTTGCGGGTGCAGGCCGTTCTGGCTGAAGTCGTCACGGTAGAAAGACACGTCCAGGGTGCCCAGGGGCGAGTCGCTGCCCAGTTCTTCCAGCAGCGCCTGGGCCACCCAGACGCCGCCGGTGCGGATGCCGATAAAGCGTGGCTCGCTGATGGCACGGTGTTCCAGGTGCGCCTTGAGGCGGATCGCCATCTGGCTGATCAGGTCGGCGGGATTGGGCAGGCTCATGGGTGCTCCTTCTAGGCCTCGCGCAGGCAAGGTCCGGGCTCAAACGTAAGAAGACGCGGCAAGCCGCGTCAGTCAGGATTCAAATAAAGCGGTGTTTTCATCCAGCCAGCCCTGCAACAGCAGGGCCGCGGCGATGGCATCCACCGGGTTGTCGCGGTAACTGCCTTTCTGCCCGCCACGGTCACGGCGCTCGCCCTTGGCTTCGAACGTGGTCAGGCGTTCGTCGTGGGTATAGAAGGGCAGGTTGTAGCGGCCGTTCAGGCGGCGGGCGAACTTTTCGGCCCGCAGGCACATCTCGCTCGGGGTGCCGTCCATGTTCAGCGGCAGGCCGACCACCACGGCGTCGGGCTTCCACTCCTTGATCAGGGCTTCGACCTGGTTCCAGTCCGGCACGCCGTTCTGGGCCTTCAGGGTGCACAGCTCGCGGGCCTGGCCGGTAATCACCTGGCCGACGGCGACGCCGATCTGTTTGGTGCCGTAGTCGAAACCGAGGATCAGACGCAAGGCCATCAGGCGTGCCCCGCCTGGCTGGTCAGCAGGCTGAGGTTGATCCGCAGCTTGGCGGCGGCCGCTTCCAGGCGCAGTTCGCTGGGGGTGTTGAACAGGATGTCGGCATCGAACGGGCAGGTCAGCCAGGCATTGCTCGCCAGCTCCGCCTCCAGTTGCCCGGCTTCCCAGCCGGCGTAGCCGAGGGTGATCACACTTTGATCAGGCCCCACGCCGTCGGCAATCGCGAACAGGACGTCCTGGGACGTGGACAGGGACAACCCTTCAAGGTCCACGGTCGCCTGGAATTTCGGCCCGGTGGGGTGCAGCACAAAACCCCGGTCCGTCTGCACCGGCCCGCCGATGTAGATCGGTACGTGCTGGCAGCTGGCGGGTGGGTCGATGTCCGGGCGCAGTTGCTCGAGGATATCGGCCAGGTTCAGGTCTTGCGGGCGGTTGACCACCAACCCCATCGCACCATTGGCGGTGTGCTCGACGATGTAGGTCAAGGTCTGCGCAAAGTTCGGGTCGGCCATATGGGGCATGGCGATCAGGAATTGGTGCTTGAGGTAGGTCGGGCTGACATTTTTCATGTCCGCTAGTGTGGCGTTGGAGGGGCGAACTGACAAGCTGAGGATGCGCAGGAAATCACCGCCAGCATCAATTGCTCGACAGCCGATCACCCTTGGCAAAGCGCCAGGTGCGAATGATTTCCAGGCGGTCGATGTCGTTCAGGTCCCCGGTAAACGGCGCAAAAGGCGCCGCCAGGCGCACGATGCGTTGCGCTGCCTGGTCCAGCAGCGGTTGGCCGGAGGACTCCAGCACCTGCACCTCGTACAAGGTGCCGTCGCGGTTGATCGACACCAGCAGTCGCAAATTGCCGTAGATCTGCTGGCGACGGGCTTCGTCCGGGTAGTTCAGGTTGCCGATGCGCTCGACCTTCTTGCGCCACTCATCCTTATACCAGGCGCCTTTGTCGCGCATGGTGGAGGCGGCGTTGAGGCGGTAGATCCGCGGGCGCTTGGCGTACAGCTGTTGTTCGTGGGCCAGTTCGGCTTCCAGGCTGGAGATCTCACTGGAGAGTTGCGAGCTGTCAAAAGTCGGGGCCGGCGGGGCAGGCGTGGGTTCGGTCTTGGCCTTTTCGCGCTGGGTCGGGGCTTTTTGCGGCTTAGGCGCCACGGTGGTGACCGCCGCCTTGGGTGCGGCCTGTTTCACCTCCGGCTTGGGCGCCGGCGGTGGCGTGACCTTATTGACCTTGTTGTCCTGGAATGGCGCGACTTCAGTGGTCTTGGGCACGGCCTTCTTGTCGAGGGTGCCGCTGCCTTGCTGATTGTCCTGGGCGAGAAAGTCGGCCTTTTCGGGCTTCTTTTCGCTTTTGAACGTGGCGAGGGTGATTTCCAGGGTCTTGGTGATCTGCTTGGGTTCGGCAAAGGTGAAACCCAGGCCGAGGATCAGCGCCAGGTGAATCAACGCCGCCAGAAACAGGGTAAATCCGAGCCGATCAGCCGGGCGCACGCCGCTGTGGGAGAGTTCGGGGGGCAGATCGGACGGGAGCGTCATGACAAGAAAACCAACATCGCGCGTTTCACAGGTGGCGCATGATAACGCAATGTTGGTTTGTGTCCGGCTGTTCTATGTCACTTGGCTTGTAGCTTGGCGGCAATCGCAGCCATCAGCATTTCGCCGATGTTCGTGCCAAATGCGTTGTCGATCTCGCGAATACAGGTCGGGCTGGTGACGTTGATTTCGGTGAGGTTCTCGCCGATTACGTCCAGTCCTACGAACAGCAGGCCTTTTTCGCGCAGGGTCGGGCCGACTTGGGCTGCAATCCAGCGATCCTTGTCCGTCAGCGGGCGGGCTTCACCCCGGCCACCGGCGGCCAGGTTGCCGCGGGTCTCGCCGGCGGCCGGAATGCGCGCCAGGCAGTAAGGCACCGGCTCGCCGTCGATCATCAGGATGCGCTTGTCGCCGTCCTTGATCGCCGGAATGTAGGCCTGGCCCATGATCTGCTGGGTGCCCAGCGCAGTCAGGGTCTCCAGGATCACCGACAGGTTCGGGTCGCCGGCGCGGTGGCGGAAGATCGAGGTACCGCCCATGCCGTCCAGCGGCTTGAGGATCACATCGCCGTGCTTGGCGGCGAATTCGCGCAGCACATCGGCGCGGCGGCTGACCACGGTCGGCGGCGTGCACTGCGGGAACAGCGTGGCGAACAGCTTTTCATTGCAGTCGCGCAGACTCTGGGGCTTGTTGACGATCAGCACGCCCGCGCGCTCGGCCTGCTCCAGCAGGTAGGTGGAGTAGACGAACTCCATGTCGAACGGCGGATCCTTGCGCATCAGGATCACGTCGAGGTCGCTCAGGGGGCTGTCGATTTCGTCTTGCAGCTCGAACCACTTCTCGGGGTTGGCAAACACCTGCAGGGGACGCATCCGCGCCCGCGCTTCACCGTCGCCCTGGTAAAGGTCCGGCTGCTCCATATAGAACAGGCTCCAGCCGCGGGCCTGGGCGGCCAGCAGCATGGCCAGCGAGCTGTCCTTTTTATAGGAAATGCTGGCGATAGGGTCCATGACAATGCCGACGCGAACGCTCATGGGGGATTTCCTCTAGCAAATAAGGGCGCATAAAAGTGGCGTCAGAGTGGCGCTGCGGCTGTTGTGGGTCAAGGAAAAACCACCACGCGGGTCGGCCGATAGATTGCGTTCTGAGACTGTGCTAAAAAGGCTGCCATGGCACATCAGCCCTTGAATTCCGAGGCTTTTGGCGCTCGTCCTGTGCAACATCAGGCAGTACACACCGAAAACCTATTCGCTGTGGCGATGGTAGAGCAGATATGGAACAGCATTCCAACGCCTTGAAAGTGATGGTGATCGACGATTCGAAAACGATTCGCCGCACGGCCGAAACACTGTTGAAGAACGTAGGGTGCGACGTCATCACGGCCATCGACGGTTTCGATGCCCTGGCCAAGATTGTTGACCATCATCCGCACATTATCTTTGTCGACATCATGATGCCGCGCCTGGATGGCTATCAGACCTGCGCGCTGGTGAAGAACAACCCGGCGTTCAAGTCGATCCCGGTAATCATGCTGTCCTCCAAGGATGGTCTGTTCGACAAGGCCAAGGGGCGCATCGTCGGATCTGATCAGTTTTTGACCAAGCCTTTCAGCAAGGAAGAACTGCTGAGCGCGATCAAGGCCTATGTACCGGGCTTCGCCGCAGTAGAACAAGCACACTGACGGGGGCCCCACGAGGGCTTGCGTCTACTAGATAAGTGGGGAAAACCATGGCACGTGTTCTGATCGTCGACGATTCGCCGACTGAAATGTACAAACTGACCGAAATGCTCGAAAAGCACGGTCACACCGTCCTCAAGGCCCAGAACGGCGGCGATGGCGTTGCGCTGGCCCGTCAGGAAAAGCCGGATGCGGTGCTGATGGATATCGTGATGCCGGGCCTCAATGGCTTCCAGGCCACTCGTCAGTTGACCAAGGATGCCGAGACCAGCCACATCCCGGTGATCATCATCACCACCAAGGATCAGGAAACCGACAAGATCTGGGGCGAGCGCCAGGGCGCCAAGGATTACCTGACCAAGCCCGTGGACGAAGAAACCCTGATCGCCACCCTGAACAAGGTGCTGGCCGGCTGACGGCACGTTCCCATGACCGAGTCGCAAACCGCCTTCGAGCTGCTGCTGGACATCGACCGCCGCTGCCGCTTGCTGGCTGCCGACCTGCCGTCCCAGGAAACCCGGCTGCTCAGCTGGAGCGGGATCGGGTTTCGCCTGGGCGAACACTGGTACGTGGCGCCCATGGGCGAGGTGGCGGAAGTGCTGCACGAACCGCGCTGTACCTTGATGCCCGGGGTCAAGCCGTGGATCAAGGGCGTGGCCAACCTGCGCGGGCGCTTGCTGCCGGTGATGGACCTGGGCGGTTTCCTCGGCCTTGAGCTGTCGGTGGCGCGCAAACAACGGCGGGTGCTGGTGGTGGAATATCAGGACGTGTTTGTCGGCCTGTTGGTGGACGAGGTGGTGGGCATGCAGCATTTCGCACAAGACGCGTTGTCGACGAGCACCGCAGGCGGCGCGCCGTTTATCCAGGGCCAGTTCGACGGCGACCAGCTGTGGCAGGTCTTCAGCCCCTTCGCCCTGGCCCAGGCTCCAGGTTTCATGGATGTCGCCGCATGAGTACCGTCACCCCGGTCAAACCCCAGGAAGCCTCCCGCAGCCGCTCGCAGATCATCGTGCTGTTTATCGCGCTGATCGTGTTCATCATGCTGCTGTTCGCCAACTTCGCGTACCTCAACACCCAGTCCACCTACGACAAACAGTACATCGGCCACGCCGGTGAGCTGCGGGTGCTGTCCCAGCGCATCGCCAAGAACGCCACCGAGGCTGCCGCCGGCAAGGCGGCGGCGTTCAAGCTGCTGGGGGATGCGCGCAACGATTTTGCCCAGCGCTGGGGTTACCTGAAAAAAGGCGACCCGGCCACCGGCCTGCCCGCTGCACCCACCGCCGTGCGTGCAGAAATGCGCGCCGTGCAGACCGACTGGGAAGCGCTGCTGAAAAACGCCGATGCGATTCTGGCCAGCGAGCAAACGGTGCTGTCGCTGCATCAAGTGGCCGCGACCCTGGCGGAAACCGTTCCGCAGTTGCAGATGGAGTCGGAAAAGGTTGTCGATATTCTGCTGCAACGCGGCGCACCGGCCAGCCAGGTAGCGTTGGCCCAGCGCCAGTCATTGCTGGCCGAACGCATCCTGGGGGCGGTAAACACCGTGCTGGCGGGGGACGAGACTGCCGTGCAGGCCGCCGATGCCTTTGGCCGCGATGCCAGCCGTTTCGGCGTGGTGCTCAGCGGCATGCTCAACGGCAATCCCGGGCTGCGCATCACCCAGGTTGAAGACCACGACGCCCGCGCCCGGTTGGCGGAGATTTCCGAGCTGTTCGAATTCGTCTCGGGCTCCGTGGACGAAATCCTCGAAACCTCGCCGCAGCTGTTCCAGGTGCGCGCCTCGGCGAGCAATATCTTCAACCTGTCGCAAACCCTGCTGGACGAAGCCTCGCACCTGGCCACCGGCTTTGAAAACCTGGCGGACGGGCGCACTTTCGACACCATCGGCGGCTACGTGCTGGGCTTGCTGGCGCTGGCCTCGATCATCCTGATCGGCCTGGTGATGGTTCGCGAGACCAACCGCCAGTTGCGGGAAACCGCCGAGAAGAACGAGCGCAACCAGAACGCGATCATGCGCCTGCTGGATGAGATTGAAGACTTGGCCGACGGCGACCTGACCGTCACCGCCTCGGTCACCGAAGACTTCACCGGCACCATTGCCGACTCCATCAACTATTCCGTGGACCAACTGCGCGACCTGGTGGCCACCATCAACCTCACTGCCGGCCAGGTGGCTGGTGCGGTGCAGGACACCCAGGCCACCGCCATGCACCTGGCCCAAGCGTCGGAGCATCAGGCACAGCAGATTGCCGAAGCCTCCACGGCGATCAACCAGATGGCCAAGTCCATCGACCAGGTGTCGGCCAACGCCGCTGAATCGTCGGCAGTGGCCGAGCGTTCGGTAGAGATTGCCAACAAGGGCAACGAGGTGGTGCACAACACCATCCACGGCATGGACAACATTCGCGAACAGATCCAGGACACCGCCAAGCGCATCAAGCGCCTGGGGGAATCGTCCCAGGAAATTGGCGACATCGTCAGCCTGATCGATGACATCGCCGAGCAGACCAACATCCTCGCGCTCAACGCCGCGATCCAGGCGAGCATGGCCGGTGATGCCGGGCGTGGTTTTGCGGTAGTGGCCGATGAGGTACAGCGCCTGGCTGAGCGCTCTTCGGCGGCGACCCGACAGATCGAAACCCTGGTGCGAGCGATCCAGACGGATACCAACGAAGCCGTGATTTCCATGGAGCAGACCACCACCGAAGTGGTGCGCGGTGCGCGGCTGGCCCAGGACGCCGGGGTAGCGCTGGAAGAGATCGAAGGCGTGTCGAAAACCCTGGCGGCGCTGATCCAGAGTATCTCCAACGCGGCGCAGCAGCAGACGTCGTCGGCGGGGCAGATTTCCCTGACGATGAACGTGATCCAGCAGATCACCACTCAGACTTCGTCAGGCTCTACGGCCACTGCCGAGAGCATCGGCAACCTGGCAAAAATGGCCAGTCAGTTGCGGCGGTCGGTGTCGGGGTTCACCTTGCCGGCGGCGAAGCGGGTGGATGAGTGAAATGCACCCTCGAAAACACCGAAAAGCAAATGTGGGAGCGGGCTTGCTCGCGAATGCGGTGTGTCAGTCGCCGACGCTTTGTCTGACCCACCGCATTCGCGAGCAAGCCCGCTCCCACAGTTGATCTCCTTTGTTTTGAGATCGGTGTACGCATGACCCAGCACTACCAGCAACTCATGAATTCAGACGGGAGCGGTTATGGTTGATCGGCACGACTACGTGGCCCTCGAATGGGTCAAGGGCGAAATTGCCGAAACCCTGAAACAGGCCCGTTCGGCGCTGGACGCCTATGTTGAAGAAAGCAGCAGCGAGGCCATCGGCCAGTGCCTGGAATGCATCCATCAGGTGCATGGCAGCCTGTTGATGGTCGAGTTCTACGGCGCGGCCCTGTTCGCTGAAGAAATGGAACAACTGGCCCTCGCCCTGCAAGGCGCGCGCGTCAGCCAGCGCGACGAAGGCATTCGCCTGCTGCAACAGGGCCTTGGCCAACTGCCGCTGTACCTCGACCGCGTACACAGCGCCCGGCGCGACCTGCCCCTGGTGGTGCTGCCGCTGCTCAACGACCTGCGCAGCGTGCGCGGCGAAAGCCTGCTCTCGGAAACCAGCCTGTTCAGCCCGCAACTGCTGGTGATCCCGCCGCTGCCCGAAGACGCCCTGGCCCAGCGCACGCCAGAGGATTTCCCCGAACTGCTGCGCCAGTGGCGGCAGATGCTGCAACAGGCGCTGGTCGGTTTGCTGCGCGAAGACCACGGCCCCAGCAACCTGGAAGACATGGCGCGGGTCTTCGCCCGCCTCGAAGCCCTGTGCCATGGTGCGCCGCTGCTACCGTTGTGGCAGGTGACCTCGGCGCTGGTGGAAGGCATGCTCATTGGCGTGGTTGCCAACAGCCCGGCGTTGCGCAGTTTGCTCAAGGCCTGCGACAAGCAACTCAAGCGCCTGCTGATCCAGGGCATCAACGGCATCAACACCCCGGCCCCGGATGAGCTGCTCAAGAGCCTGTTGTTCTACGTCGCCAAAGTCACCCGACCGACTCCACGGATGCAAAGTTTGAAAGAACGATATGGCCTCGATGAAGCTTTGCCCGACAGCGCCGTGGTGGACGCCGAACGCGCCCGCCTGGCCGGCCCGGACCGCGACGCGATGGGCTCGGTGCTCGGCGCGTTGTGCGAGGAGCTGGTGCGGGTCAAGGAACGCCTGGACCTGTTCGTACGCAGCGACCGTCAGCACGCCTCGGACCTTGAGGCGTTGCTGGCGCCGCTGCGGCAGATCGCCGATACCCTCGCCGTATTGGGCTTCGGCCAGCCGCGCAAAGTGATCATCGACCAACTGGCGGTGGTACTCGGCCTGGCCCAGGGGCAGCGCGAACCCAACGATGCGGTATTGATGGACGTTGCCGGTGCGTTGCTCTACGTCGAGGCCACGCTGGCCGGGATGGTCGGCACTGTCGAGCCGGAACGCCGCGAAGAAAGCCGCCTGCCTACCACCGACCTGACGCAGATCCATCACCTCGTCATCCGCGAATCCTGCCAGTGCCTGACCCAGGCCAAAGAGTTGGTGATCGACTGCATCGAGGCTCACTGGGACCGCCAGCGCCTGGAGTCGCTGCCCGAGTTGCTGACCCAGGTGCGCGGCGCGCTGGCGATGATTCCGCTGCCCCGTGCGGCGAGCCTGATGCGTGGCTGCAATGACTACGTCAACGAGCAACTGATGGTCGGCGACGCCGCACCTTCCGAGGCGCAGCTTGAGCATTTTGCCGATGTGCTCACCAGCCTCGAGTACTACCTGGAACGCATGCTCCAGGACCACGACGCCCCGGGCGAACGGGTGCTGGAAGTCGCCGCTGAAGGCCTGGCCGCGCTGGGCTATTTGCCGGCCGAAAAACCCTGGCGCCAGGCACTGCTTGAGCAGGGTGATACGCCCACGGAGCAAACCCCGTTCCTCGCCGATGCGTTGGCCAGCCCCACCTCGCGCCTCAACCCGCCGGCACTCCAGCGTCCCGGCAGCCTGCTGCCGCCGCCCGCCGGTGAAGAAGCCATCGATGATGAACTGCGGGAAGTCTTCCTTGAAGAAACCGCCGAAGTTCTCGACGTGCTGCATCGCTATGTGCCTGCCGGCACCGCCAGCCTGGTAGACAAGGCCACCCTGAGCGAAATGCGCCGCGCCTTCCACACCTTGAAAGGCAGTGGCCGCATGGTGCGCGCCCTGGTGTTGGCGGAGCTGGCCTGGGCCGTGGAAAACCTGCTCAACCGCGTGCTGGAACGCAGCGTCGCGCCGGGCCCGGATGTGCAAGCAGTGCTGGATGACGTGTTGGAATTGCTGCCGGAGCTGATCACCGATTTTGCCGACAATGCCCAGCGCCAGCGCGATGACGTAGACGAACTGGCGGCGCGGGCGCACGCCCTGGCCAGCCGTGTCGAACCGTCGGCCACAGACCCGGCCGCCCTGGACCCGCAGTTGCTGGAAATCTTCCGCAACGAAGCCCAGAGCCACCTCGACAGCCTCAACCGCTTCCTGCAACAGGCCACCGAGCACCTGCCGCTGCAAGTCAGTGATGACCTGCAACGCGCACTGCACACCCTCAAAGGCAGCGCCTATATGGCCGGTGTGTTGCCCATCGCCGAACTGGCGCGCCCGCTGGATCACCTGACCCGCGAATACAAGGCCCACCGCCTGCCGCTGGACCTGGATGAAATCGAATTGCTGCTGGAGGCCGAAGCGTTGTTCCAGCGCGGCGTGCGCCAGCTGGACAGTGACCCTCACGCGGCCATCAATGGTGCAGCAGGGCTGATCGAGCGCACGCAAAACCTGCTGAACAGCCAGCTTGAAGCCTTGCTGAATGCGCCCAACACCGGCCTGCGGATCAAGCGCGACCCGCAGTTGATCGCCAACTTCCTGGCCCAGGGCATGGACATCCTGCTGGACGCCGAAAGCCTGCTGCGCCGCTGGCAGCAGCACCCCGGCGAACGCCAGGAACTGAGCGCGCTGCTGGACGAACTGACCACCCTCGGCGAAGGCGCGCACCTCGCCGACCTGCACCCGATGGACGAATTGTGCGAAGCCTTGCTCGACCTCTACGGCGCAGTGGAAGAAAGCAGCCTGGCGGTCAGCGAGCGCTTCTTCCACGAGGCCGAACAGGCCCACGAAGCCCTGATCAACATGCTCGACCAACTGGCCGCCGGCCAGGAAATCAGCGCGGCGCCGGCCCGGGTACGCGCCCTGCGCGAGCTGCTGGATGAAGGCCTCGACCCGTCCGCCACCGGCCTGATCAAGACCGATGGCAGCCGCGCGCTGAGCATCTCCGAGCTGGGCGCCGCTACGGCGAAGCTCGATCAGGGTTTTGCGGTGGATGACGAGATCGTCGAGATCTTCCTTGAGGAAGCGGTGGACATCCTCGACAGCGCCGGCCAGTCCTTGAAGCGTTGGCTGCTGGACCCGGATAACGCAGCGCCGCTGTCATCGTTGCAGCGGGATTTGCACACCCTCAAGGGTGGCGCGCGCATGGCTGAAATCGGCGCGGTGGGCGACCTGGCCCTTGAGCTGGAAAACCTTTACGAAGGTTTGGTGGACCGTCGCTACAGCTATTCCAGCGAGCTGGCCAATGTGTTGATGGCCAGTCATGAGCGGCTGGCGCTGTTGCTTGAGCAACTGCAACACCAGCAACCGTTGAGCGACTCCTCCGACCTGATCAGCCACTTGCGTGAGTTGCGCCAAGGCACCGGACAAGCGGCGCCCGTAGCGGCCGCCGAAGTCGAGACGCCGGGCAGTGATCCCGAGCTGCTGGATATCTTTCTCGAAGAGGCCGCCGACATCCTCGACAGCTCCGGCGCCGCGCTGTTGCGCTGGCAGGCCGAGCCGAAAAATCGCCAGGAAGTCGAGACACTGCTGCGCGACCTGCACACCCTCAAGGGCGGCGCTCGCATGGTCGAGATCGGCCCGATTGGCGACCTGGCCCATGAGCTGGAGTTTCTCTATGAGGGCTTGTCGGCAGGTTTGCTGGCGCCCTCGGCGGAGCTGTTCGCCTTGCTGCAAGGCTGCCACGACCGCCTGGCGCAGATGATCGATGCGGTGGCGGCGGGCATGCCGGTGGGCTCGGTGGACCTGCTGATCGAGCGCATCAAGAGCCTGGTGCGTCCGGCTGAAGTGACGGACGCACCGCTGGCGTTGACGGCAACCAAAACCGAGGCGGTGCCGGCCAGCGATCCGGCCGCCGACATGGTGAAGATCTCTGCCGACTTGCTGGATGACCTGGTCAACCTGGCGGGTGAAACTTCGATTTTCCGTGGGCGTATCGAGCAGCAGGTCAACGATGCGAGCGTTGCCCTCAACGAGGTGGAAACCACCATCGAGCGTATGCGCGATCAACTGCGCCGCCTCGACACCGAGACCCAGGGCCGCATCCTCAGCCGCCAGCAGGCCGAGGCCGAACGCCTGGGCTACGAAGAATTTGACCCGCTGGAAATGGACCGCCATTCCCAGTTGCAACAACTGTCCCGGGCCTTGTTCGAATCGGCTTCCGACCTGCTCGACCTCAAGGAAACCCTCGACCGCCGCAACCAGGATGCCCACAACCTGCTGCAGCAACAGGCGCGCATCAACACCGAGTTGCAGGAAGGCCTGATGCGCACGCGCATGGTGCCCTTCGAACGCATGCTGCCACGGCTTAAACGCATCGTGCGGCAGGTGGCGGGCGAGCTGGGCAAGGACGTGGAATTTATCGTCGGCAATGCCGAAGGCGAGATGGACCGCAACGTGCTGGAGCGCATGGTCGCGCCGCTGGAACACATGCTGCGCAACGCCGTCGACCACGGCCTGGAATCCCGCGATGCACGATTGCTGGCCGGTAAACCCGAGAAAGGCCGCATCACCCTGGACCTGACCCACGAAGGCGGCGACATCGTTTTCGACATGCGCGACGACGGCGCCGGCGTGCCGCTTGAAGCCGTGCGGCGCAAGGCGATCAAGCGTGGCTTGCTCGACCCCAACCTGGAAATCAGCGACCGCGACGTGTTGCAGTTCATCCTGCAACCGGGGTTTTCCACTGCCGAAAAAATCACCCAGATTTCCGGGCGTGGCGTGGGCATGGACGTGGTGCATGAAGAAGTGCGCCAGCTGGGCGGCTCGATGGTCATCGACTCGACGCCGGGAGAGGGCGTGCACTTTCGCATTCGCCTGCCGTTCACTGTGTCGGTCAACCGGGCGATGATGGTGCAGTGTGCCGACGATCAATACGCGATCCCGCTGAACACCATCGAAGGCCTGGTGCGGGTCATGCCCCATGAGCTGGAAGGGCACTATCAGCAGGACCCGCCGCGCTACGAATACGCCGGCCAACGCTACGAACTGTTCTACCTCGGCGACCTGCTGCACACCGTCGGCCGGCCGAACCTGCTGGGCCAGTACCAGCCGCTGCCGGTGCTGCTGGTGCAATGCAACGAACGGCGCGTGGCGGTGCAAGTGGACGCCATGGCCGGCACCCGGGAGATCGTGGTCAAGGGCCTGGGGCCGCAGTTTGCCGGGGTGAAGGGCGTGTCTGGCGCAACCATCCTTGGCGATGGCCGCGTGGTGCTGATCATCGACCTGATGGCGCATATCCGCGCCCGGCCACCGGCGTTGCCGGCCCAGGCGGCGGACGCTCCGTTGATCCTCAACGACCCGCTGAAAAAGCGCCCGCTGCTGGTGCTGGTGGTGGACGACTCGGTCACCGTGCGCAAAGTCACCAGCCGCCTGCTGGAGCGCAACGGCATGAACGTGCTCACCGCCAAGGACGGCATCGACGCCATGGCCGTGCTGGAAGAGCACACCCCGGACCTGATGCTGCTCGACATCGAAATGCCGCGCATGGACGGCTTCGAAGTGGCCATCCAGGTGCGCGACGACCCGCGGCTGATGCGCATGCCCATCATCATGATCACCTCCCGCACCGGGCAAAAACACCGTGATCGTGCGATGGCGATTGGCGTCAACGACTACCTCGGCAAGCCTTATCAAGAGTCGGTGCTGCTGGAAAGCATCGCTTACTGGAGCAAGTCCCGTGCTTGATCACCGCGCAACTCAACTCACCGGCTTGCTGCTGCCATTGGCCGACCGTCACCTGTTGTTGCCCAACGTCGCCGTGGCCGAGCTGATCGACTTCCAGCGCGGCGAACCGGCCAGTGATGCGCCGCCGTGGTATTTGCGGCAGGTTACCTGGCGGGATCGGCAGTTGCCGTTGATCAGCTTTGAGGCCGCGTGTGGCGAGTCGGGCGTGGTGGGAGAGCGGGCGCGGATTGTGGTGTTGAACACCCTCGGAGGACGGCCGACGTTGAAGTTTATTGCGTTGGTGATCCAGGGGATTCCGCGTTCGTACAAGCTCGATAGCCAGTTGAGTTATGTGGACGTGCCGTTGTGCCCGCTGGAGTTGGCGGCGGTGCAGGTGGGGGAGCATGTGGCCAGGGTGCCGGACTTGATGGGATTGGAGGCGTTGTTGGTCGAAGCCGGATTGGCCTGAGCTACACATGTTGATGATCGTTCCCACGCTCCGCGTGGGAATGAAGCCTCGGACGCTCTGCGTCCAACTGGCGATGCAAGGCTCAAGTCTTGCGCTGTGGTGACGCGGAGCGTCACGGGATGCATTCCCACGCAGAGCGTGGGAACGATCGCATCGGCGTGCGCTTTACAGTCGGATTTTTCCTGCAACCTCTCGCGCTGTGCATGAACTTGTTGTGCCCTGCGATCGCGCCTAGTCTTCGTCCGTCATCGCAAAAAACGGTGACACGGACGTGCAAGTCCGGTTACATGTCGGCGCACCAACGCCCATAGCCATTCAACGGGCGTTTTTTATGCCTGCTGTATTTCTTATGGCGGCTGTGCGTGGGAGATCCCTTGGGGTCTGCCGGGGTCCGATATGCCCGGTCTTGCACACCTGCGCACAGCTGCCACCTTATTCGCGTGCAAGCGGACGGTGTCAGCTTCCCTAATACATATCGGAGCTGCACATCATGTTCAAACCTACCCCCAATCCGCCCCACAACACCGAAATCGAACACCGCAAACTCCAGGCCGCCGCCGAGCGTGCCATGGATCATTACTTTCCGCCTTCGGCTTCATCTTCACTCTTTACCGTCACCCCCTCTCAATCCACCGAAGCCCTGCTGGCCAACGCTTCTGAAACCTTTGCCTCACTCAACGCCCTGACTTCCAACCTGGCCTTTGAATTGGAAGGTTCCCAGCGCGGCGTGGTGCTGGCCATTCAGCAGATGAGTGAGCTGGGGCAGTTACTGGTTGATCAGGCACTGGAGCAGGTTGCTCCTTCTTGCGCAGCCTAAAAACTTGATCGTTCCCAAAAAGGGACCTATCGTTCCCTTTTTGGGACTCTTCGGTCGCTGCCATGCAAACCCTGCCCCTTAGCACTGCGCTATTCACCGTGACTCAGCAGAAAGTCTTGGGTTTGCTCTTTGGCAAGCCCGACCATAGCTTCTTCACCAATGAAATCGCCCGCTGGGCAAAGGTGGGCAAGGGCAGCCTGACCCGCGAGCTGGAGCGTTTGCAGTTGGCAGGCATCCTGACGGTGACGCGCCAGGGCAACCAAACCCACTACCAGGCCAACCCGCAGTGCCCCGTTTACTCGGAGCTGTTGGCCATCGTGCGCAAGACCCTGAGCCTGGATGAGCCATTGCGCAACGCACTGGCTCCATTTGCCACGCAACTGAAGTGGGCATTTATCTACGGTTCCATCGCCAAGGGCGAGGCGCACTCATCCAGTGACATAGATCTGATGCTGATCGGCGAAAGCCTCAACTACAGTGAAGTCATGGAGCAGCTCATGCCGCTGGAAGAGCAACTGGGCCGCACCATCAACCCGACGCTCTATACCCCCGAAGACTGGATCGGCAAATGGAATGCCGGTCATAGTTTTGTGCAGCGGGTGGCGGAGCAGGACAAGATCAACCTGATTGGGGAAAACCCCGTGGAGTCCAAGGATGGACAGCAAGGCCAACCTGGAGAACCTGCAACGTAGTGGTGGCTTGAAGGCTGAGCCGCCGGATCGCACGGAATGTGATGGGTTGATGCGCTCTGCCCGTGATCGATTGAAGGACGCCAAAACCCCGCAATTATCTTTCGCCAGCCGTTTTGATTTGGCTTACAACGCGGCCCACGCAATCGCCCTCACAGCCTTGCGCTTGCACGGCTATCGCTCGGACAAGCGCTATCTGGTGTTCCAATGCCTGCTTCATACCACCGCAGCCAACAAGGTTCAGGTAAGACTGTTTGCGCTATGCCACGAGCGCCGCAACCTGGCGGAATATGAAGGGTATATGGATGAGGATGAGGGGTTGTTGGAGCAACTGATTGCGCATACTCAAGCGCTATTGAAGGAGGTCGAACAGTGGGTGACTAACCAGAAATAGCGGCTTGGGTGATGAAGCGAGATCAGTCCCAAAAAGGGACTGATCGTTCCCATTTTGGGACTTCTGCGTACGTTCTCCCGAACAGCGCTGAGCAAATGTGGGAGCGGGCTTGCTCGCGAATGCGGTGTGTCAGTACCCGATTTATCAACTGACCCACCGCATTCGCGAGCAAGCCCGCTCCCACATTTGAACTGTGTTGAGCCCGAGCCTCAGCGTTTGCTAATGAACCATTACTCCAATCGTAACGGTTCACCGCCCAGCTTGATTGATGCCCCCCCAATACCCTCCTAAGGTACAGCCCACGACAGCAAATCCCGTGGAGCGACCATGACAACAACAACTTCCCCCGACTCGCGCTGGACGCGGCGGCGCGATGAGAAGCAGCGCCGCCTCGCATTGGTGCGATCCTTCGCCGATGGCGCCGTGCTCCCCAGCGAGCGCATTGTCGAAGCCCTGGAAGCCCTGATCCTCCCCGGCGACCGCGTGGTGCTGGAAGGCAACAACCAGAAGCAGGCCGATTTCCTCTCGCGCTCCCTGGCCAAGGCCGACCCCGCCAAGCTCCACGACCTGCACATGATCATGCCCAGCGTCGGCCGCTCCGAGCACCTGGACCTGTTTGAAAAGGGCATCGCCCGCAAGCTGGATTTCTCCTTCGCCGGCACCCAGTCCCTGCGCATCAGCCAGTTGCTGGAAGACGGCCTGTTGGAAATCGGCGCGATCCACACCTACATCGAACTCTACGCACGGCTGGTGGTGGACCTGATCCCCAACGTGGTCCTGTCGGCCGGCTTCATGGCCGACCGCGCCGGTAATATCTACACCGGCCCCAGCACTGAAGACACGCCAGCGCTGATCGAGCCGGCCGCCTTCAGCGATGGCATCGTCATCGTCCAGGTCAACCAACTGGTGGATGACGTCACCGACCTGCCTCGCGTCGACATCCCCGCGAGCTGGGTCGATTTCGTGGTGGTCGCTGACAAGCCCTTCTACATCGAACCGCTGTTCACCCGCGACCCACGCCACATCAAGCCCGTGCATGTGTTGATGGCGATGATGGCGATCCGCGGCATCTATGAAAAACACAACGTTCAATCGCTGAACCACGGCATCGGTTTCAACACCGCCGCCATCGAATTGATCCTGCCGACCTACGGTGAATCCCTGGGCCTGAAGGGCAAGATCTGTCGCAACTGGACCCTCAACCCGCACCCAACCTTGATCCCGGCCATCGAAAGCGGCTGGGTCGAAAGCGTGCATTGCTTCGGCACCGAACTGGGCATGGAGAACTACATCGCCGCCCGGCCGGATGTGTTCTTCACGGGTCGCGACGGCTCGCTGCGTTCCAACCGGATGTTCTGCCAACTGGCCGGCCAATACGCGGTGGACCTGTTTATCGGCGCCACCTTACAGGTCGATGGGGACGGGCATTCCTCCACCGTTACCCGTGGCCGCCTCGCCGGTTTTGGTGGTGCGCCGAACATGGGCCACGACCCGCGCGGTCGCCGCCATGGCACACCCGCCTGGCTCGACATGCGCCACGACGACGCTCCCGAGGCCTTGCTCGAACGCGGCAAAAAGCTCGTGGTGCAGATGGTCGAGACCTTCCAGGAAGGCGGCAAACCCACCTTTGTCGAAACCCTCGACGCGGTGGAAGTCGCCCGCAAAAGCGGCATGCCCCTGGCGCCGATCATGATCTACGGCGATGACGTCACGCACCTGCTCACCGAAGAAGGCATCGCCTACCTGTACAAGGCCCGTTCCCTGGAAGAGCGCCAGGCGATGATCGCCGCCGTGGCCGGGGTGACCGCCATCGGCTTGCGCCACAACCCCAAGGACACCGCACGCATGCGTCGCGAAGGCTTGATTGCGCTGCCCGAAGACCTCGGCATCCGCCGCACCGATGCCACCCGCGAGCTGCTGGCCGCCAAGAGCGTGGCCGATCTGGTGGAGTGGTCCGGTGGCTTGTACAACCCGCCCGCCAAGTTCAGGAGCTGGTAAATGCACGCACTCAAACTGCACGACCTGACGCTGGCCGAACGCCTGGCCGACATGGCCGTCGACGCCTTGATTGATGAGGCGGACCTGTCGCCGAAACCCGCCCTGGTAGACCGTCGCGGCAACGGCGCCCATACCGATTTGCACCTCGGCTTGATGCACGCCTCGGCGCTGTCGCTGTGGCCGGCGTTCAAGGAAATGGCCGAGGCCGCTGTCGAATTTGGCGAAGTCGGTTTGCCCCTGCGTGAAGCCCTCGGGCGCATCGGTCGCGAAGGTGAACAGGCGATGCTCGTCACCACCAGCGGCGTAAATACCCATCGCGGCGCGATCTGGGCCCTCGGCCTGTTAGTCGCCGCTGCCGCACTGCAACCCGAATCCTGCACTGCCAGCGCGGTGACGTTGCGCGCCGCCCGCCTGGCCTTGCTCAACGACCGTTACGCACCGCAACCGCTGAGCCACGGCGCCCAGGTCGCACAACGCTACGGCGCACGCGGTGCTCGCGAAGAAGCGCAATTGGGCTTCCCGTCAGTGCTACAGCGCGGCCTGCCACAGCTGAAAAAAAGCCGCCTGCAACAACACGGCGAACAGAACGCGCGCCTCGACGCCTTGCTGGCGATCATGACGGACCTGGCCGACACCTGCGTGCTCTACCGCGCCGGCCCTGAAGGCTTGCAGGCCATGCAGCAGGGCGCCCAAGCCGTACTGGACGCCGGCGGCAGCGCAAGCCTCGCCGGCCGCCGCCAACTGCATGAGCTGGACCAGCAACTGCTGGCGCTGAATGCCTCCCCCGGTGGCGCCGCCGACCTGTTGGCCGCCTGCCTGTTTATCGACCGCCTCGACGGAGCGCTGTGATGGAAACCTTATCCTTTGAATTCCCCGCCGGGCAGCCCGCCAAGGGCCGCGCGCTGGTAGGCTGCGTCGGCTCCGGCGACCTCGAAGTGCTGCTGGAACCGGGCACCGCCGGCACCCTGACGATCCAGGTGCAGACCTCGGTGAACGGTGCGCAGCTGCGTTGGCAGCATCTGTTCGAACGGATCTTCCAGGAACAGACACCCCCCGCATTGAACATCGATATCCACGACTTCGGCGCCACACCCGGCGTGGTGCGCTTGCGCCTGGAGCAAGGCTTCGAGGAGATCGGTCATGACTGACTTGCTGAACAAACACAGCTTCGTCGAACTCGGCGCCCGGCAACGAGCCAAGGCCTTGCTCGACGCGGGCAGCTATCGCGAACTGATCGACCCGTTCCAGCGCGTCATGTCGCCGTGGCTGAGCCGCCAGGGCGTGGTGCCGCAGGCAGATGACGGCGTGGTGATCGCCAAGGGCAGCATCGCCGGCTTGCCGGTGGTCATCGCGGCCATCGAAGGCAATTTCCAGGGCGGCAGTCTCGGTGAAGTCGGCGGCGCAAAGATGGCCGGTGCACTGGAGTTGGCTGCTGAAGACAACCGCAACGGTATCCCTACTCGCGCGATCCTGCTGCTGGAAACCGGCGGCGTGCGCTTGCAGGAAGCCAACCTGGGCTTGGCTGCCATCGCCGATATCCATGCGGCGATTGTCGACCTGCGCCAGTACCAGCCGGTGATCGGCGTGGTGGCGGGCAGCGTCGGTTGTTTTGGCGGCATGTCCATCGCGGCAGGCTTGTGCAGTTATCTGCTGGTGACCCGTGAGGCGCGCCTTGGCCTGAACGGCCCGCAGGTGATCGAGCAGGAAGCCGGCCTTGAAGAATACGACTCCCGTGACCGGCCCTTCATCTGGAGCCTGACCGGCGGTGAGCAGCGTTTCAACAGTGGCTTGGCCGACCGGTATGTGGCCGACGACGTGGCGCAGATTCAGCAGCAGATCACTGAGTTGCTGCAACAAGGCTTGCCGGAAAACCAGCGCAGCCGTCAGGTTGATCACTATCTGGAACGCCTGGCCGCACTGAACGCCGAACCGCAAATCGACCCGGCGACGGTTCGCGATCTGTATCAGGGAGAACGCTCATGAGAGGTTTGCAGTGGTTCAACGCATTGAGCGGCGACGCAGCGCCAGTGAGCGGTTTGCCGAACTCGCTGAAAGTTGCCGACGGTGTGCTCGGTGATCAGCCAGTGCGCTTTATCGCGGTGGTCACCGACCCGCAAAACCGCTTCCCTCGCGCTCGCAACGGTGAAGTCGGTTTGCTGGAAGGCTGGGGTTTGGCCAAGGCGGTTGATGAAGCGATCGATACCGGCGACAAGCGTCCGCTGATTGCCATCGTGGATGTGCCGAGCCAGGCCTACGGTCGTCGCGAAGAGGCGTTGGGCATTCACCAGGCATTGGCCGCCGCTGCTGACAGCTACGCCCGTGCCCGCCTGGCCGGTCACCCAGTGATCGCGCTGCTGGTGGGCAAGGCGATGTCCGGCGCCTTCCTCGCCCATGGTTACCAGGCCAACCGCCTGATTGCCCTGCGCGACCCCGGCGTGATGGTGCATGCCATGGGCAAGGCTTCGGCGGCGCGGGTAACCCTGCGCAGTGTTGAAGAGCTGGAAACCCTGGCCGCCAGCGTGCCGCCGATGGCCTATGACATCGACAACTATGCCAGCCTCGGCTTGCTCTGGGAGACCTTGTCGGTCAGCCAGATCGAGCAGCCCACCAGCGAAGATGTGGCGCGGGTCAGCGATTGCCTGGTGCAGGCGATCAAGGATGTGCAGGCCGGCGGTCGGGACCTGAGCGGTCGCCTGGGCGCCACTAACCGCGCGGCCTCCAGCCACGTGCGCCAACTGCTGCGGGAGCAATGGTGAACGCTCACGACTTGCTCTGGGGCATGACCCCGGCGCATGCGCCCGCTGATGCGCCGGCCTGGGTGCTGGAAGCATTGGCCGCTGGGCATCCGGTGGTGGTGCGGCGTGCCGTCGCGTCGCCGGGCCAAGTAGCGGTGGGGGTACGCGGGCGCTTGCGCGAGCAGCGCTTCGCCGCCGTGATGCCGATGGCGGCGGTGCAGCGGCGCGTGGTGCCGGAAGACCTGCGCGGTGTGATCTCGCCAAGGGATTTGCCGGCGTTGCAGGCCCTCGCTCAGTTGCAACCGGTGCTGGCGGGAGAGAGTTGGGGCGTCACCGGCAGTGCGGGTTTCGAGTTGGCCAGCGGCGTCGAAGCGCTGCATGCCAAGAGCGATCTGGATTTGATTCTGCGCACGCCCGAGCGCCTTGATCGCAGCGATGCAGAGGACCTGCTGGCGATACTGGATACGGCGGTGTGCGCCGTCGACCTGCAACTGCAAACGCCTTTTGGCGCGGTCGCGTTGCGTGAATGGGCCGGTGGTTCGCGTCGCGTGCTGCTGAAGAACGCCAGCGGCGCGCAGTTGGTGCTCGATCCTTGGCAGGCCTTGGCATGAGCAGCCTCCTGGCATTCCCGGGGCAGGGCGCCCAGCGTCCCGGCATGCTCCAGCAACTGCCGCGTGCGGTGCTGGACGAAGCCAGTGCTGCCCTCAATGAGGATGTGCTTACCCTGGATTCTGCCGAAGCGCTGGCCTCGACCCGTGCCGTGCAGCTCTGCCTGTTGATTGCCGGTGTGGCCAGTGCGCGTTTGCTGGAACACACCCCCGATTACGTCGCCGGCCTGTCCATTGGTGCCTATCCGGCCGCCGTGATCGCCGGCTCGCTGGACTTTGCCGACGCGTTGAAACTCGTCAGCCTGCGCGGCGAATTGATGCAACAAGCGTATCCCCACGGCTACGGCATGACCGCCCTTATCGGCCCGGACCTGTCCACCGTCGAAGCCTTGCTTGCTCAGGTCCACAGCCCGCAAGCCCCGGTTTACCTGGCCAATATCAATGCCGACAACCAGACGGTCATCGCCGGCAGCGATGAGGCCATGAAGGCGGTCGCCAATCTGGTGCGCGGCAACGGCGTCGCCAAACGCCTGGCCGTCAGCGTGCCGTCTCATTGCGTACTGCTGGAAAAACCCGCCGAGGCCCTGGCCGAAGCATTCGCCCAAGTGACACTGAAACCGCCGAGCATCACCTACCTGAGCAGCACCCGCGCCCGGCCGATCCACAACAGCGAACACCTGCGCGACGACCTCGCCTTCAACATGTGCCGCATCGTCGACTGGCGCGGCACCGTGCAAAGCGCCTTCGAGCGCGGTGTGCGCCTGCATATCGAACTGCCTCCCGGTGCCGTGCTTACAGGCCTTGCGCGCCGGGTGTTCGAGCAAGGCACCGCCATCGCCTTCGAAGGCGCCCGCCTGGACACCTTGCAGGCCTTGCTGCGAGAGGAGGGAAACCATCACCGATAGAGCTCCACCAAGGCTGATGCTGGTCGGTCAAGAGATAGAGCGGGTCACCAACGACCTGTGGCGAGGGAGCGTGCTCCCGTTGGAGTGCGCAGCGCTCCGAGGATTTCAGGGCCGCTACGCAGCCCAACGGGAGCAAGCTCCCTCGCCACAGGTACGGTATTCATCTTTATCGGATCGGCATTGCCGCCCAAGGCTTTCGAAGCACAAAAACAACAATTTCGATGAAGCACTTTGAGGACAACCATCATGATTATTTACGGTGTGGCGTTGCTGGCGATCTGCATGTTGGCCGGCGTGATTCTGGGCGACATGCTCGGCGTGTTGCTGGGAGTCAAATCCAACGTGGGCGGGGTGGGCATCGCAATGATCCTGCTGATCTGCGCACGGTTGTGGATGCACAAACACGGCGGCATGACCAAGGAATGTGAGATGGGTGTCGGCTTCTGGGGTGCCATGTACATCCCGGTGGTGGTGGCGATGGCGGCGCAACAGAACGTGGTCACCGCGCTGCACGGCGGCCCGGTGGCGGTGCTGGCGGCGATTGGTTCGGTGGTGGTGTGCGGTTGCACGATTGCCTTGATCAGCCGCACGTACAAGGGCGAACCGTTGCCCGATGAAGAGCCGCTGATTGCGGCTGCACCTGTCGCGGGAGGTCGCTGATATGTGGGAACTCATCGAGAAAGGCCTGGCAAATAACGGCTTGGTCACCGCCTTTGCATTTGTCGGCGTGGTGATGTGGATTTCGGTGGTGCTGTCCAAGCGCCTGACCTTCGGACGCATCCACGGCTCAGCCATCGCGATTGTGATCGGGCTGGTGCTGGCCTGGGTGGGCGGTACCTTGACCGGCGGGCAGAAAGGCCTGGCGGATGTGGCGCTGTTTTCCGGGATCGGCTTGATGGGCGGCGCCATGCTGCGGGACTTTGCCATCGTGGCCACGGCGTTTGAAGTACAGGCCACCGAGGCGCGCAAGGCCGGCTTGATTGGTGCGATTGCCTTGCTGTTGGGGACGGTGCTGCCGTTTATCGTGGGCGCGAGTATCGCCTGGGCGTTTGGTTATCGCGATGCGATCAGCATGACCACCATCGGCGCGGGCGCGGTGACGTACATCGTCGGGCCGGTGACCGGGGCGGCGTTGGGTGCAAGCTCGGATGTGGTGGCGCTGTCCATCGCGACTGGGTTGATCAAGGCGATCCTGGTGATGGTGGGCACGCCCATGGCGGCACGCTGGATGGGCTTGGATAACCCGCGCTCGGCGATGGTGTTCGGTGGTTTGGCCGGCACGGTGAGCGGTGTGACGGCAGGCCTGGCGGCGACGGACCGGCGGTTGGTGCCGTATGGCGCACTGACCGCCACCTTTCACACCGGGCTTGGGTGCTTGCTGGGGCCGTCGGTGCTGTACTTCATCGTGCGCGGGATTGTCGGCTGACCCGAGAGGTGTCGACCGCTTTTGTGGCGAGGGAGCTTGCTCCCGCTGGAGCGCGAAGCGGTCCCAATGCATTCTTCCTGAAACAACGCGGGCGCTGATTTTACGACTGCTGCGCAGCCGAGCGGGAGCAAGCTCCCTCGCCACAGGGGATCATTGTCAGGTTTGGCGGTTCGCATACATCCGGCACTCCGCCAACAGCGCGAGCAGGTTCGGGTCGCGCTCCTTGGCTTTCAGAAACACCACGCCAATGTGCTGCTGCAAACGGTAGCGCGGTTGCAGGGGAATCAGCTTGACCCGGTTCTCGTACACCGCCGCAATCCGTCCCGGCAGCAGCGCATAACCCACGCCCGAGCTGACCATGCTCAGCAGGGTGAAGATGTCGTTGACCTGCATCGCCACCTTCGGCTCGAACCCTGCCTGCTTGAATACGCGGTTGCCGTCCTGGTGGGTGGCGAAGCCTTGGGTGAGGGTGATGAAGGTGGCGTCGCGCACGTCCGCCAGGTCGATTTCCTGTTCACGGTCGAAGGGTGAATCGGCCGGGGTGGCGAGGAAGATGTCGTCGGAAAACAGCGCGATCTGCTCGCAGTCCGGATCGTTGGCGTGCTCGTCGAGGGAGATCAGGATCGCATCGACTTCCATGTTCTTCAGCTTGTACAGCAGGTCGAAATTGGAGCCGAGGATCAGGTCGATATTCAGCTCGCTACGGCGAATCTTCAGCCCCATGATCAACTGCGGCACGGTCTTCACCGTCAGCGAATACAGCGAGCCCAGCTTGAAGCGCTCGGCGGAAAAGCCGGCGGCCTCGCGGGTCACCCGCACACTGTCCACCACATCCTGCACCAGCTTCTGCGCACGCTCTTCCAGCACATAGGCGCTTTCCAGCGGCGTGAGGTTGCGCCCTTCGTGCTTGAACAGCGGGCAGCGCAGGGCGTTTTCCAGGGAGTGGATCGCCCGGTGCACGCTGACGTTGCTGGTCTGCAATTCAGCCGCCGCCCGCGCCAGGTTGCCGGTGCGCATGAACGCCAGGAAGATTTCCAGCTTCTTGAGGGTGAACTCTTCGTCGATCAGCATGGGCGTGACTCTTGTTCGAATGCCGTCGATTGTGCCCCTAAAACCAGTTCACTCCCAGCCATGCACTGCACAGGCCTAACACTACGCCGAGGATGATCAGCCAGATCGCGTTGAGTCTTGTGTAATACACCACGGCAGCGCTGGCCAGGGTCAGTACCAGGCTGGTGGCGTTGTTTTCCAGGCTGTTCATCAGGATGTAGCTGGCGGCCAGGATCAGCCCGATGGAGATCGGCAGCAGGCTGCCTTTGACCCGCTGCACCCACGGGGTTTTGCTGTGTTTTTCCAGCCAGCCGGCGCCGAGGTAGGTGAGCACCGAGCAGGGCACCAGCTTGGCGGTCAGGGCCACCAGGGCGCCGGGCAACCCGGCGGCTTGCTGGCCGATAAATACCAGGAACATGCCATTGGGCCCCGGCAAGGCCTGGGACAAGGCGAAGAAGGCGACGAACTGGGCGTCGGTGATCCAGTTCATGTCGGTGACGGTGTAGCGGTGGATATCGCTCAGGGCCACGGTGTTGCCGCCAATCGCCATCAGCGACCACAGCGCGCATTGGATCATCAGGTGAAACAGCACGCTCTGCATCAGCCAGCCACCTTCTGCTTGCCCATGAAACTCAAGGCCAGGGAGCTAGGAATGCAGATCAGCAGGACCATCCACAACGGCAGCACCAGCACCGCCATCAATACGAAGGTCAGGACGAACGCGCTGTAGTTGGCCAGGGTCCGCGGCATGGCCTTGAGCAGGCGCAAGGTGGTGCCGAGCATCAGCCCGGTGGCGATTGGCATCACCGCGCCGAAGATCTGCTGCACCACGTCATGGCTCCACCATTTGGCATAGGCGAAGCCGGCCAGCACGGTGATCAGCGAGGGGAACAGATACAAGCCGACCACGGTCACAACCGCACCCGGCAAACCGTGCAGGCGCCGACCGTAGATGATGCCGACGTTGGCGATATTCGGCCCGGGGAAGAATTGGCCGGTGGTCAGCAACTCGTTGAAGCCTTGTTCGCTGACCCACTGCCGGCGGTCGACCATCATCTGCCGCGCCCAGGGCATCACGCCGCCGAAGCCAAACAGGCCGACCATGGCGAAGTTGTAAAACAACTGCCACAGACTCGGGTGGGGCTGGGCAGGTTCGAGGTCGGGCATGGGCGTTACCGATGAGGGGCTTTTATGTAGGAGCTGGCTTGCCTGCGATAGCGTTGGGTCAGACATGCATCTGCTGCTGATACACCGCTATCGCCGGCAAGCCAGCTCCCACAGGATGAAGCGAATCATCCATCGGTGTGTGTATTTGGGCAAATGAAGAAAGGTTGTTACCTGATATTCGGTGGGTGACGTCAGAATGGTCGAGGTGATAACCGTTATTCGAGGTGAGTGACACATGTATCACGGGGAACGATTCAACGCCTGGAGCCACTTGCTCGGGGCGGTTGCGGCTTTTGTGGGTGCGGTATGGATGTTGGTGGTGGCCAGTATGGATGGCAACCCCTGGAAGATTGTCAGCGTGGCCATTTACGGTTTCACGTTGCTGGTGCTGTACAGCGCGTCGACCGTGTACCACAGCGTGCGCGGGCGCAAGAAAGCGATCATGCAGAAGGTCGATCACTTTTCGATCTACCTGCTGATCGCAGGCAGTTACACGCCGTTTTGCCTGGTGACGCTGCGCGGGCCGTGGGGCTGGACGCTGTTCGGGATTGTGTGGGGGCTGGCGGTGATCGGCATCCTGCAGGAGATCAAGCCACGCTCCGAGGCGCGGATCCTGTCGATCGTGATCTACGCCGTGATGGGCTGGATCGTGCTGGTGGCGGTCAAGCCGCTGATTGCTGCGCTGGGCCCCACGGGTTTTGCCTGGCTGGCGTCGGGCGGGGTGCTGTACACCGTGGGCATTATTTTCTTTGCCCTGGAGGACCGCCTGCGGCACTCCCACGGGATCTGGCATTTGTTCGTGATTGGCGGCAGCCTGCTGCATTTCGTGGCGATCATGGGGTACGTGTTATAGCCGGTCCAATTGCTCCTGGGCCCGGCTGCCGAAGATCTCCAACAGGCTCGCCAGCATATGCGGCGGCGGTTCGTCGGCGCGGGTCAGGGCGTACAAGGTGATTGGCAGCGGCGGCGCAAGGGGGCGAATGCAAGTAGTGGCCGGTGATGCGCCGAGGGCGGTGAACGGATCAATCACCGCCAGCCCGGCGCCGGATTCGACCATGGCCCTGGCCAGGGAATAGGTCTGCACCGCGATGCTGACCCGTGGCGGCGGGTCGACCGCTTCCAGGTAGCTGTCCAGCTTCGCCGACAACGGGTCGGCGCTGGACAGGCCAATCAACGGCGCGCCCGCCAGGGCCATCAGCGGCAACGGTTTGCCCAGCTCGTTTTCCTTCCAGTAACCCTGCGGCGCCAGCGCCACCAGCACGCCGTGGGCCAACGGCTGGGCGTTCAGCCCTGGGTGATCGGGCGGTTGCAGGGTCAGTGCCACGTCGACCTCACGCATCAACAGGTTTTGCACCAGCTCGCGGCTGTGGGCGCTGGACAGCTCGCAGGCGATGTCCGGGTAGCGTTGGGTCCATTCGCGGATGGCCGGCGGCAGCAACGACAGGGCCAGCGCCGGTGTTGCGCCGATACGCAGGCTCTGGCCCGGCTCGCGGCGCAGGTTCTGCGCCAGGCGCCGCACGCCTTGCAGGCTTTCGGTCACCTTGTCGACTTCGCGCTCCAGCGCCAGCGCTTCCGGGGTTGGCTGCAGCTTGCCGCGTATACGCAGGAACAGCGGGAACCCCAACTGCAACTCGGCGTGCTGCAGCACCTTGCTCACCGCCGGCTGCGAGACATGCAGCAACTGGGCGGCGGCGCTGATGGAACCGGTCTGGCGGATGGCCTGGAAGATTTCGATATGACGCAAGCGCATGGGCAGTCCATAACCTTTGTTTATGGGTGACCCATCTTTATTCATTGTCCCGCCGCTGTCACCTGCCTCTAACCTTCAAGCCTGACATCGCACGGTTAAGGGACGCACATGGCTCAGCAGGTTTGCATCATCGGTGGCGGGGTTATCGGCCTGGCGAGTGCCTACGCGCTGGTGCGTGCCGGCATGCAGGTGACGGTGGTCGAAGCCCGGGAAACCCTGGGCAGCGAGACCAGCTTCGCCAACGGCGGGCAATTGTCCTACCGCTATGTCGCACCGCTGGCCGACAAGGGTGTGCCGTTGCAAGCCATCGGCTGGATGCTGCGCGGTGACTCGCCGCTGAAGCTGCGCCCGCGCATGGACCCGGCGCAGTGGCGCTGGATGGCCTCGTTCCTGGGCGCCTGCCGTGGCTCGGTGAACCAGCGCAATGCGGCCCACCTGCTGCGCCTGGCGTCCTTGAGCCAGGGCACCCTGCAACGCTGGCGTGAAGAAGACCAACTGGGCGGTTTCCACTGGCGGCGCAACGGCAAGCTGGTGACCTTTCGCAGCCTCGACAGCTATGAACGCGCCTTGAATAAAGTGACCGACCCGCTGCAACAGCAAGTGCTCTCGGCGGCGGACTGCGCACGGCTGGAACCGACCCTGGACAGCGCCAGTTTTGCCGGCGGCATCTATACGCCCAATGAAGAGGTCGGCGACTGCCATGGGTTCTGCCAACAACTGGCGGCGCGCCTTGAAGCGTCGGGGCGTTGCACGTTCCTGTTGGGGCGCAAGGTGACGGCGATTCGTCACCGCGCAGGCGCCGTGCAGGCTATCGAAATGGGCAGTGAAGTCTTGCCGGTGCAGCACCTGGTGCTGGCTGCCGGGCACCGCAGCCCCGAGCTGGCCTTGCCGGGGATGTCGTTGCCGCTGTATCCCCTCAAGGGTTACAGCCTGAGCGTGCCGATTGGCGCGCAGCATCAGGCGCCGAACATCAGCATCACCGATTACGACCGCAAGATCGTCTACGCGCGCATCGGTGAGCAACTGCGGGTGGCGGCGATGGTGGATATTGTCGGCTTCGACACCCGCCTGGAACCCAAGCGCCTGGCGCTGATTAAACGCCAGGCACTTGAGACGTTCCCGCTGGCCGGTGACTACCAGCACGCGGTCGAATGGGCCGGTATGCGCCCGGCCACGCCGACCGGCGTGCCGTTGATTGGTGCCAGCGCCTACAGCAACCTGTGGCTTAACCTCGGCCACGGCGCCCTCGGGTTTACCCTGGCTTGCGGCAGCGGCCAGGTACTGGCCGAGTTGATTGGCCGGCACACCACTTCCATTGATATGCAGGGCTTCGCGCCCCGTGCCGCTTGAGGATATTTCGATGACCATCACCCGAATCAACAGCAACAGCCGCTTGTCTGGCGCCGTGGTGTTTCAGGACCTGGTGTTTTTGTCCGGCCAGGTGCCGGGCGAAGGCCGTGATGTAAAGACCCAGACCGAACAGGTGCTGGCCAGGATTGATGCGCTGCTGGCCGAGGCCGGCAGCGACAAGGATCATCTGCTGAATGCGACCATCTACCTGAACAATATCCAGGAGGGTTTTGCGCCGATGAATGAAGTCTGGTCCGCCTGGCTATCGCCGGGGCAGGCACCGACGCGTACCACGTTGCAGGCGCAGTTGGCGCGACCGGACGTGCTGGTCGAGATCAGTGTCATTGCAGTGCGCCGTACCTGAACCTTTAACCACCAACGGAGAATAACAATGCAAAAAATCACGTTGATCGGCTGCACCCTGGGGCTGTTGTTGGGGGCTCAGGCCCATGCCACCGAGGCCCCCTTGGACGGCACGCTGAGCAAGATCGCCAACGCCAGGAGCATCACCCTCGGCTACCGCGATGCCTCGGTGCCGTTTTCCTATGTGGGGGATCACAGCGGCAAGCCCATGGGCTATTCGGTGGAGCTGGCGAACAAGATCGTCGAGCGTATCCAGCAGAAAACCGGTGTGCCGAAGCTCAACGTGAAGTACAACCTGGTGACTTCCCAGACCCGCATAGCCCTGGTGCAAAACGGCACCGTGGACCTGGAATGCGGTTCCACCGGCGTGACCGCCGAGCGGCAGAAGCAGGTGGCGTTTTCCTACGGGTTTATCTACGTGAAGGGCCAGTTGCTGACCGCCAACGATAGCGGCATCAAAAGTTTCGCCGACCTGCGGGACAAGAACGTGGTGACCACTGCCGGCACCACCAACGAACGCTTTCTCAAGAGCTACAACGTAGATCACAAACTGAACATGTCGGTGATCAGCGCCAAGGACCACGGCGAAGCCTTCCAGATGCTGCAATCCGGCCGGGCGGCGGCGTTCTACATGGATGACGCGTTGCTCTACGGCGAGCGCGCCAAGGCGAGGGACCCGCACAAGTGGGTGGTGGTCGGGGAAGAACAGTCGCGGGAAATCTACAGCTGCATGGTGCGCAAGGACGACCCGCAGTTTCTCGCGGTGGTCAATGAGACCCTGGCCGGGCTGTACAGCTCGGGGGAGATCAACGGCATTTACCAGCGCTGGTTTGAGCAGCCGATCCCGCCCAAGGGCCTGAACCTGGAATTCCCGATGACCAGTGAGTTGAAGGCGATTATTGCGACGCCTGTGAGTGACCCAGTGGAGTAGCGGAGTGCAA
>NZ_JACAOX010000002.1:0-207140 GCF_013386015.1 Pseudomonas sp. B6001 | reverse complement strand
AGCCCGCTCCCACATTTGATGGGGTTTGCAAAACGGGTTTAGAAGTCGCCCCAAAGTTGTTGGGCTACGGCCAGCGCCACAACTGGCGCAGTTTCGGTACGCAGCACCCGTGGGCCCAACCGTGCGGCATGAAACCCCGCCCCTTGTGCCGTCTCGACTTCCCCATCAGTCAATCCACCCTCCGGCCCGATCAGGAAGGCCAGGCTCCCAGGCTTGGCGTGGCTCACCAGAGGCTCGGCCACCGGGTGCAGCACCAGCTTCAACTCCGCTTCGGCCTGTTTCAACCAATCCGCCAGCAACAGCGGTGGGTGAATCACCGGCACTCGCGAGCGACCGCACTGCTCGCACGCGCTGATCGCCACCTGGCGCCAGTGCTGCAGGCGTTTGTCGGCGCGTTCGTCCTTGAGGCGCACTTCGCAGCGGTCGCTGAAGATCGGGGTGATTTCATTCACCCCAAGCTCGGTGGCTTTCTGGATCGCCCAGTCCATCCGCTCGCCACGGGACAGGCCCTGGCCGAGGTGAATCTGCAACGGCGACTCGACCTGCCCGGCGAAGGTTTCGGTGACTTGCACCACCACGCGTTTTTTGCCGACTTCCAGCAAGCTGGCGCGAAACTCCTGTCCGGAACCGTCGAACAACTGCACGGGGTCGCCTTCGCTCATGCGCAATACGCGGCTGATGTAGTGCGCCTGGGCTTCCGGCAACTCGTGGTCGCCAAGGCTCAGGGGGGCGTCGACAAAAAAGCGGGACAGTCTCATTTCTGTTCTCTGGAAATAGTGTGCAGGGCGGACGCGGAGCGTCCATGGCTGCATTCCCACGCGGAGCGTGGGAACGATCAACTCAATCAGCCCGGATCACGAAACCCCGGGTGGAAATCCTTGGGCACCGCCACGCTGACCTTGCTGTTGGTGGCGATATCAATCCCTTCGCTGGCCACTTCAGCCAGGAAGTCGATCTGCTCCGGGGTGATCACATACGGCGGCAGGAAGTACACCACGCTGCCCAACGGCCGCAGCAACGCGCCTCGCTCCAGCGCATGCTCGAACACCTTCAGGCCACGGCGTTCCTGCCACGGGTAGGCGGTCTTGGTGGCCTTGTCCTGCACCATCTCGATGGCCAGCACCATGCCGGTCTGGCGCACTTCCGAGACGTGCGGGTGGTCCACCAGGTGCGCGGTGGCGGTGGCCATGCGCTGGGCCAGGGCCTTGTTGTTTTCGATGACGTTGTCTTCTTCGAAGATATCCAGGGTCGCCAGGGCCGCCGCACAGGCCAGCGGGTTACCGGTGTAGCTGTGGGAGTGCAGGAAGGCCCGCAGGGTCGGGTAGTCGTCGTAGAAGGCGTCGTACACATCGTCGGTGGTGACCACCGCGGCGAGCGGCAGGTAGCCGCCGGTCAGGGCCTTGGACAGGCACAGGAAGTCCGGGCGGATGCCGGCCTGTTCGCAGGCGAACATCGTACCGGTGCGGCCAAAGCCCACGGCGATTTCGTCGTGGATCAGGTGTACGCCATAGCGGTCGCAGGCTTCGCGCAGCAGCTTGAGGTACACCGGGTGGTACATGCGCATGCCGCCGGCGCCCTGGATCAGCGGCTCGACGATCACGGCGGCCACGGTGTCGTGGTTTTCGGCCAGGGTCTGCTCCATGGCCAGGAACATGTTCCGGGAATGTTCTTCCCAGCTCATGCCGTCGGGGCGCAGGTAGCAGTCGGGGCTCGGCACCTTGATGGTGTCCAGCAGCAGGGCTTTATAGGTCTCGGTGAACAGCGGCACATCGCCTACCGACATCGCGGCGATGGTCTCGCCGTGGTAGCTGTTGGTCAGGGTGACAAAGCGCTTCTTGTTCGGCAGGCCGCGGTTGAGCCAATAGTGAAAGCTCATCTTCAGCGCGACTTCGATGCACGACGAGCCGTTGTCGGCGTAGAAGCAGCGGGTCAGGCCTTCGGGGGTCATCTTCACCAGGCGCTCGGATAGCTCGATTACCGGCTGGTGACTGAAACCGGCGAGGATCACGTGTTCCAGCTGGTCGACCTGGTCCTTGATGCGCTGGTTGATGCGCGGGTTGGCGTGGCCAAACACGTTGACCCACCAGGAACTGACGGCGTCGAGGTAGCGTTTGCCTTCGAAGTCTTCCAGCCAGATGCCTTCACCGCGCTTGATCGGGATCAGCGGCAGTTGCTGGTGGTCTTTCATCTGGGTGCAGGGATGCCACAGCACCGCAAGGTCGCGTTGCATCCACTGGTTATTCAAACCCATGTTCATTCTCCTCGAAGCGGCTCGCGACGTGCGCGGGCGAAACAATCGCGCAAGCCTATGCAATGCAGGCCTGTGTCACAACCCATTGCGAGTCTGAAGCGTAAATTGGTGGTAAACGCAGGACAGTCCGTCACGTTTCTTCTGGATAGTCCTTAATCTCTTGTTAACTTACTCTGCATACGCTCTTGATCGTATTTCTCGATATTTCAAAGCGAAATTTTCCGCTTTAATTCGATAGGTAAATCGATAGTCTTGCCACAGCTCTTACGGGATTTGGGACATGCAACTACGTAATTCACCGGCCCGCTATGGCTGGGTCAGCATCGTTTTGCACTGGGGCGTGGCCCTGGTGGTGTTCGGTCTGTTCGCATTGGGCCTGTGGATGGTCGGTCTCGACTACTACAGTGCCTGGCGCAAAGACGCCCCGGACCTGCACAAGAGCATCGGCATTACGCTGTTCGCCATCATGCTCGTGCGGATCGTCTGGCGCCTGGTCAGCCCGCCACCGCCACCGCTTGCCAGCTATAGCCGCATGACGCGTCTGGGGGCTGCGTTTGGCCACGCGTTCCTGTATCTCGGGCTGTTTGCCGTGATGATTGCCGGTTACCTGATTTCCACCGCAGACGGTGTCGGGATCCCGGTGTTTGGCTTGTTTGAGATTCCTGCGCTGGTTTCCGGGCTACCGGACCAGGCAGACACTGCAGGCGTGGTGCATTTGTACCTGGCCTGGGTATTGGTGGTGTTCGCCGGCCTGCATGGCGTGGCCGCGCTGAAACACCATTTCATTGATCGTGATGTGACCCTGGTTCGTATGCTGGGGCGCAAAGCCTGATGTTCAACCTCGACTCACAAGGAATAGAAAGCATGTTGAAAAAGACTCTCGCCGCTCTGGCCATCGGTTCTGCCCTGCTGACTGCCGGTCAGGCGATGGCAGCTGACTACGTTGTCGACAAGGAAGGCCAGCACGCCTTCGTTGACTTCAAGATCAGCCACTTGGGCTACAGCTTCATCACCGGTACCTTCAAGGACCTGGACGGCAAGTTCAGCTTCGATGCTGCCAAGCCTGAAGACAGCAAGATTGAGTTCAACGTCCGCACCGCCAGCGTGTTCACCAACCACGCCGAACGTGACAAGCACATCGCCAGCAAAGACTTCCTGGACGTTGGCAAGTTTGCCGATGCCAAGTTCGTCTCCACCAGCGTCAAGACCACTGGCAAGAATGCCGCTGGCCAAGTCACTGCTGACGTGACCGGCGACCTGACCTTTCACGGCGTGACCAAGCCGATCGTCGTCAAGGCGACCTTCCTGGGTGAAGGCAAGGATCCATGGGGCGGCTACCGTGCCGGCTTTGAAGGTACTACCTCCTTCAATCGCCAGGACTTCGGCAAGCAGATGGACCTGGGTCCAGCGTCCAACAACGTTGAGCTGTACGTGACGTTTGAAGGTGTGAAAGCGAAGTAATTTTCGCCGGCCACACAAAAATGCCCCGGATCTCGCGATCCGGGGCATTTTTTATGGCGCTTTGAAAACTCAGCGGTTGCGGGTCAGCAACGCCGGTTTTTCACCACGTGGACGGCCCGGCAGTTGATCCAACTGCTCAGGTGTCAGCGTGCGATCGCTTTTCGACTCTTTGTGGATGATCTTCGGTGCCGGGCCGCCGCGCGGGTTTTGCACCGCTGGCTCCGACAGGCGAGGTTGATCATCACGGGCCGGGCGACGGTTGCGCGACTCTTCGCGACGGGCCTGGCCGTCACGCGGTGCACCGTTGCGCGGGCCGCTGCGCTTGGCAGGCGGGGTGCCGGTGGTGGCGCCGTTGCTGCTGCGCGGACCGTTCTGGCGACCTTGTGGCTGGCCGCCGGTACGCGGAGTACCGGCGCCTGCGCCCTGGGCCGGAGCGCCCGGACGACGACCACGGCCCTGGGCCGGCTTGGCCTGGGGCACGTAGTCAACGCGGTTACCGAAGTTGTCCACGTCGTCGTCCAGGAACTCGTCCGGAGCACGGTCGGCAGCAGCACGTGGCGGCTGGCTTGGCTGGCGCTGTTCGCGGGCCGGGGTGCCTTCACGGGGCTTTTGCTCACGGGCCGGGCGTTCGCCACGGCCATTGGTCGCAGCCTTGTCCTTGCCGCCCTTGTCCTTGCCCTTGTCTTTACGACCGCCACCACCGCCGCCGCCGTTCGGGCCATCGCCCTTCGGACCGCGTGGGTTGTTGCGCGGGTTGCGCACGTCCGGACGCTCGCGCACTTCAGGCTTCTCGGCCTCAACGGCGCTGGAGTCGAAGCCCATCAGGTCGCCGTCGGCGATTTTCTGCTTGGTCATGCGCTCGATGCTTTTCAGCAGCTTTTCTTCGTCCGGTGCGACCAGGGAAATGGCCTCGCCCGAACGACCGGCCCGGCCAGTACGGCCGATACGGTGCACGTAGTCTTCGTCGACGTTTGGCAGCTCGAAGTTGACCACGTGGGGCAGTTGGTCGATGTCCAGGCCGCGAGCGGCGATGTCGGTGGCGACCAGGATGCGCACTTCACCGGCCTTGAAGTCGGCCAGGGCTTTGGTGCGGGCATTCTGGCTCTTGTTGCCGTGGATCGCGACGGCGGTGAGGCCGTGCTTGTCCAGGTACTCGGCCAGGCGGTTGGCGCCGTGCTTGGTGCGGGTGAACACCAGCACCTGTTCCCACGCGCCGGCGGTGATCAGGTGGGCCAGCAGCGAACGCTTGTGGGCGGCCGGCAGGCGGAATACGCGCTGCTCGATACGCTCGACCGTGGTGTTCGGCGGCGTGACTTCAATGCGCTCGGGGTTGTGCAACAACTTGCCCGCCAACGCGGTGATGTCGTTGGAGAACGTGGCCGAGAACAGCAGGTTCTGGCGTTTGGCCGGTAGGCGCGCGAGGACCTTTTTCACGTCATGGACAAAGCCCATGTCGAGCATGCGGTCGGCTTCGTCCAGCACGAGGATTTCCACGTGGGACAAATCGACGCTGCCTTGGCCGCACAGGTCGAGTAAACGACCCGGGCACGCAACCAGTACGTCGACACCGCGGGACATGGCCTGAACCTGTGGGTTCATGCCGACGCCGCCGAAGATGCAGGCGCTGACGAACTTCAAGTCGCGGGCATACAGCTTGAAGCTGTCATGCACTTGGGCGGCGAGTTCGCGGGTAGGGGTCAGGACCAGTACGCGCGGTTGGCGCGGGCCATGACGCTGGGATTTGTCCGGGTGACCGTTGGGGAACAACCGCTCCAGGATCGGAAGGGCGAAGCCGCCGGTTTTACCAGTACCTGTCTGAGCCGCAACCATCAGGTCGCGGCCTTGCAACACGGCGGGAATGGCCCGCTGTTGCACCGGAGTAGGCTCGGTATAGCCCGCTGCCTCGATGGCGCGGACTAAAGCCTCGGAGAGACCGAGGGAAGCAAAGGACATGAGTAATCCTGTTTTAGTTAGGGCTTGGCCCAGAGGGATAGTCTTGCCTGGCGTGAATGGCGTTTAGATGAACGCAATCCCGTCCGGTCCTGCTGGGGCTGGCGGGCACTCAGACGGCTCGCGCGGGCTTGAAAGCTGCGCTGTAGCGGGGTCGGGTGCCTTTTGCAAGACCGAAGCGTCCGGGCGTAAGCCTGGCGGAAAGGCCGGAGTATAACAGAGCAATCACTCTGCGCTGCTTTCCTGCTGCTCAACGGTGCGTACGGGCAGGGCTGATGCGCTGGTTTGCGGGCTGCTGCCGGCATATTTGGCGCTCAAGGCCGCGTAGGCAGGCTCTTGCTTGAAGCGTTTGAGTTCGGCGGCGAAGCGTTGCACCAGCAAATCCATGCCGGCACCGCGGCGCACGGCCAGGAACTGTGGCTGGCTGCTGACTACCTGGGGTGCCTGGGTGACCTGGTCCTCAAGTCCAAGGGCCTTGAGTACATGCTGGCCAACCCGACGGTCCGTGATCACCAGGTCGATCCGGCCAAGGGCCAGTTTGCCGAAGTTGGCCTCATGGCTGGCGGCCGGCTCCTGCTTGAAGAGGGTGGACTCGCTGAATTCGGCGCCATAGAGGTAGCCTGGCGAGGTGCCGATGGTCAGGCCGCGCAGGTCGTCGAAGGTCTGGAACGGGTGTGGGCGCTGATTGGCGTAGAACAGCACGAACTCCACCTCGGACAGCGGCTCGCTGGGGTACAGCAGCACCGCGTCGCGTTCATGGCTATGGAAAATATCCAGTGCGCCGTCGGCCTGGCCCTGGTCGAGCATCGCCAGGCAGCGCTTCCAGGGCAGGAATTGCCAATCCACATCGATGCCCAGGCGCTGGAACACGATCACCGTGGTCTCGTAGTCGAGCCCGCGCATGGTGCCGTTGTCGTCGTAGACGTAAGGCGCCCAGGGCTCGGTGACAATGCGCAGTTTCTCGCCATGGGCACCGAGGCTCAGGCAAGCGAAAAGAACAGCAGTCAATAACCGGAAAGTGACAGGCATACCCTGAGATTACGACTGTATCGGGCTAAAGAGAAGCTCTGGCACAGTGATCTGCGGGCGCCCGCCAGGTTTACTTGCCCGGAGATTTGATCAGGTGTTCGTAGATCGCCTCGCGCCGCTCGCCGAGAATCAGCCGCACCACGGGATTGTCAAACCAGTGCTCCAGCAGATGGGCATCCACCGGTCGACCCTGGCGCTCTTCCTGGTTTTGTCGGGCCTTGTCCCACCAAACCGGGCCACACGCCTGGTCGAACTCGTTTTCATGTTCGTAGCAGCCGTAGAGGATTTCCCGGATGAACTGCTGTTGGTGCTTGGGCAGTGCCAGGGTGATCAGCTTGTACATCAAGCGTTGCAGACGAGGCGGGCGGGGCAGGTGGGCGGAAACCTGGCGCGTGTCATCGAGGGCCGTGGCGCTGGTGGGGTTTGCCCCATGCTTGGCGATCCACGCCTTGACCTTGGCCCGGAACAGCTGCTTGCGGCTCCAGTAGTGGTGGATCAGGTCCGGGCATTCGCGCACGTTGAGGGTGCGATAGGCGGCAATGGACAGGCAGAACTCTTCCAGGGTGTAGGCGCCCTGGGCATGGGGAAACAGTTCGTCCATCAACTCGATCGAGCGGTCGAGGATGTGCGCGTCCTGCTGCGTCAGGCCCATGACCCCTGAATTGAGGGTCATCATGTCATCGTCGGCCACGCCCATGTCCAGCAGGCGCTGGTACAGGGCGCTGTACAGAATGCTTTCGTGGTTGTCGCCGTACTTGGTGTAGAAGGCGTTGCACAGCAGGGTGCCCGGTTGCACGCGTTCAAACAGCGCCAGGGGCGAATGATGGAAAAACGTATCGGTGTCGATCAGCAGCGCCACTTCGGATTCTTGCAACACTTGCCGCAGCACTACGTGCTTGGTGCGAAAGTGGTAGCCGTGAGGCTCGCTCCAGCGTTTGCGCGTGGCTTCGTCCAGCGGGCGTACCCGTACCGGCAGCAGGCGGTAGGGCTCGGGGTTGTCGGTGAAGACCTGGATGTCGATGCCTGTGTCCGGCTCGTCCCGCAGGAACGACAGGGCGCTGGCGATGCTGAATACCGCTTCCTGATGGTAAGTCTCTGCGCCGAACACCAGGTAGACCAGTTGCGGGCGGGACGTCGGGGCGGTTGTATTCATGGACTGCAGAATTCCGTGGGCGTTTAGAACGGCAAAGGCCCTCATTATGAGGGCCTTTGCATTTCGGAACAGACCTTAGCGTGGCAGCTTCAGGTTGTTCCAGACAGCGAGGCTTGGCTCAGCCTGGTTCAGGGTATAGAAGTGCAACCCTGGCGCGCCACCTTGCAACAATTGTTCACACATTTCGCTGATGACCTGTTCGCCGAACGCCTGGATGCTCTTGACGTCGTCGCCGTAGGCTTCCAGTTGTTTACGAATCCAGCGTGGGATTTCCGCGCCGCAGGCGTCAGAGAAGCGCGCCAGTTTGCTGTAGTTGGTGATCGGCATGATGCCCGGCACGATCGGGATGTTCACGCCCATCGCTTGTACACGCTCAACGAAGTAGAAGTAGCTCTCTGCGTTGAAGAAGTACTGGGTGATCGCGCTGTTGGCGCCGGCGTTGGCCTTGCGCACGAAATTCTGCAGATCGTCTTCGAAATTGCGCGCCTGGGGGTGCATCTCCGGATAAGCGGCCACTTCGATGTGGAAGTGATCGCCGGTTTCTTCGCGAATGAAGCTCACCAGGTCATTGGCGTAGCGCAGCTCGCCGCTGGCCATGCCCATGCCGGACGGCAGGTCACCGCGCAGGGCGACGATGCGCTTGATGCCGGCTTGCTTGTATTGGGTCAGCAGGCTGCGCAGGTCGGCCTTGCTGTCGCCCACGCAGGACAAATGCGGAGCTGCAGGTACTTTGACTTGGCTTTCCAGCTGCAGCACGGTGTTGATCGTGCGATCGCGGGTGGAGCCACCGGCACCGTAGGTGCAGGAGAAGAAATCGGGGTGGTAGCTGGCCAACTGCTTGGCAGTTGCCATCAGTTTTTCATGCCCAGCATCGGTCTTGGTCGGGAAGAACTCGAAGCTGTAGCGACGGTCTTGGGACATGGTCATACCTATGGAAACTCATAAAGCCAGAAGGTGCACACCGTCAATGTGGGAGCGGGCTTGCTCGCGAAGGCGGTATGTCAGTAGTAGATAAGTCGACTGACACACACCGCCTTCGCGAGCAAGCCCGCTCCCACAAAAGCCTGCCCCCACATGGGGAGCAGGCAGCAGGCAAATCAGTAGCGGTAAGCGTGCGGCTTGAACGGGCCTTCGACCGTCACGCCGATGTAGTCGGCCTGGGTCTTGGTCAGTTGAGTCACTACGCCGCCGAAGCCGCGGACCATTTCCAGGGCCACTTCTTCGTCGAGTTTCTTCGGCAGTACTTCCACGGTCAGGCGCTCGGCTTTCTGGGCGGGCGACAGGTCGGCGTATTTCTGGCCGAACAGGAAGATCTGCGCCAGTACCTGGTTGGCGAACGAGCCATCCATGATGCGGCTTGGGTGGCCAGTGGCGTTGCCCAGGTTCACCAGACGGCCTTCGGCCAGCAGGATCAGGTAGTCATCGTTCTGCGGGTCGAAATCGCCAGCACCGGTACGGTGAACCTTGTGTACCTGTGGCTTCACTTCTTCCCATGCCCAGTTCTTGCGCATGAAAGCGGTGTCGATTTCGTTGTCGAAGTGACCGATGTTGCACACCACGGCGCGCTTTTTCAGGGCCTTGAGCATGTTCGAGTCGCACACGTTCACGTTGCCGGTGGTGGTCACGATCAGGTCGATCTTGCCCAGCAGGGCCTTGTCGATGCTGGCTTCGGTGCCGTCGTTCTGGCCGTTGATGAACGGCGAAACCACTTCGAAACCGTCCATGCAGGCTTGCATGGCGCAGATCGGGTCGACTTCGGAGACTTTAACGATCATGCCTTCCTGACGCAGGGACTGGGACGAACCCTTGCCCACGTCACCGTAGCCGATCACCAGCGCTTGCTTGCCGGACAACAGGTGGTCGGTGCCGCGCTTGATCGCATCGTTCAGGCTGTGACGGCAGCCGTACTTGTTGTCGTTCTTGCTCTTGGTCACCGAGTCGTTGACGTTGATGGCCGGGATTTTCAGCTCGCCCTTGGCCAGCATGTCCAGCAGGCGGTGTACGCCGGTGGTGGTTTCTTCGGTCACGCCGTGGACGCGGTCGAGGATCTGCGGGTATTTCTTGTGCAGCAGCTCGGTCAGGTCGCCGCCGTCGTCGAGGATCATGTTGGCGTCCCATGGCTTGCCATCCTTGAGGATGGTTTGCTCCAGGCACCACTCGTACTCTTCTTCGGTTTCGCCTTTCCAGGCGAACACGGCGATACCGGCAGCAGCGATAGCGGCAGCGGCCTGGTCTTGAGTCGAGAAAATGTTGCAGGACGACCAGCGTACTTCGGCACCCAGGGCAACCAGGGTTTCGATCAGCACGGCAGTCTGAATGGTCATGTGGATGCAGCCGAGAATCTTCGCGCCCTTGAGCGGCTGCTCAGCGGCGTACTTGCGACGCAGGCCCATCAGGGCTGGCATTTCGGATTCGGCGATAAAGGTTTCGCGACGGCCCCAGGCAGCGAGGGACATGTCGGCGACTTTGTAGTCGGTAAAACCTGCAGGCGTGATTACAGCGCTCATGAAGAGCCTCCATTCGTAGTGTGCGAATGGGCGCCGTTGTGCGTTTAGTATCCAGCTGGCTAACCAGGCCGGACAACGCCCCATCCGAGCCTGACAGGTCGAGCCTGCTGCAGCGCCCCTCGGACAGGTGGCGGGAGAACGGTATCAATCGAAGATGACCGTTTTGAAGCGGAGGCGATTATAGCCGCCTGCGCCTGACTTCTAAAGCCTTTCTGTCGGCGGCATGAAGATCGCTCATGGGGTTGATAGGCAATGGCTCATAGAGCTTGGGCCCGGCCTCTGCCATGATGTTGCCCATCATTTCGCAACACGCTTTGGAGTGAACATGAACTTCCACACTCGCAAATGGGTAAAACCCGAAGACCTCAACCCCAACGGCACCCTGTTCGGTGGCAGCCTGCTGCGCTGGATCGACGAAGAAGCGGCCATCTACGCGATTGTCCAGTTGGGCAACCAACGGGTGGTGACCAAGTACATCTCCGAAATCAACTTCGTCAGCGCCTCGCGCCAGGGCGACATCATCGAACTGGGCATCACCGCCACCGAGTTCGGTCGCACCTCCATCACCCTGACCTGTGAAGTGCGCAACAAGATCACCCGCAAGAGCATTCTGACGGTGGAAAAAATGGTCTTCGTGAACCTGGGTGAAGACGGGTTGCCAGCGCCCCACGGCCGTACCGAGATCAAGTACGTGAAGGATCAGTTCCAGTCGGAAGGCCTCGGCGAGTAATCCTGCGCAGGGCCAGTGAACGCTCTTGATCAACCATAGGTCGTACCTGAACATCGCCCCCCGTTCAGGTATCACCATGGCCAAGCAAGAAGACGGCAAGACCCCCAATCTGTCGCAGGAAGAGCAGCACGACGTCGACAAGAACCAGCCGCCTCGCGCGGCGGTTCTGCATGAAATCATCCGCACTCAAGGCGATCAGGAACTGGAGCGCAACGTCGCCGCGTTGTGGTGGTCGGCGCTGGCCGCCGGCCTGACCATGGGCCTGTCACTGATGGGCATGGGCTTGCTCAACTCGCGCCTGCCGGATGGCGAAGAGTTCAAGGTGATCGCCAGTTTTGGTTACTGCGCCGGCTTTCTTGCCGTGATCCTCGCCCGTCAGCAGTTATTCACCGAAAACACCCTGACCGCGGTGTTGCCGGTGATGAGCAAACCCACGCTGAAGAATTTCGCACGCCTGCTGCGTTTATGGGCCGTGGTGCTGGTGGGCAACCTGTGCGGCACCTTGCTGGTGGCGTACGTGATGCTGCACTTGCCGATCTTTGACACCAAGACCGACCTGGCCTTCCTGGAAATCGGGCGCAAGGTCATGGAAAACGACGCCTACCAGATGTTCGCCAAGGGCATCGTGTCGGGCTGGATGATCGCCACCATGGTGTGGATGATCCCATCCATGGAAAGCGCCAAAATCTGGATCATCATCCTGATCACCTACCTGATGGCACTGGGAGACTTCACTCACATCGTGGTGGGCTCGGCGGAAGTGTCGTACCTGGTATTCGCCGGCGAGCTGCCGTGGAAAGACTTCTGGCTGGTGTTCGCCGGGCCGACGCTGGCGGGCAATATCATCGGCGGCAGCTTTATCTTTGCGCTGATCAGCCATGCGCAGATTCGCAGCGAAAGCAGCCTGCCGGGCAAAGCCGCTGCGGACCCTAGGCATCCGCAGCAGATCAACAAGGGTCAGTGAGTCTCCGGCGCCGCAGCAGGCGCCGGCTCATCCTTGGTCACATGCTTGACCAGCTTGCCGATGCTCAAGCCCTGCAACAGGATCGAAGACAGCACCACGATGTAGGTGATGCTCAGCAGCAAGTCACGCTCCGGGCCCAGTGGCAGGGCCAGGGCCAGTGCCACGGAAACCCCGCCGCGCAAGCCGCCCCAGGTGAGGATGCGGATAGTGCCGCGGGGCACCGTGCGCCAGCGGCGCAGCAGCAGGATCGCCGGGGCCACCGTCAGCAGGCGTGACAACAGGATTGCCACCGCCAGCAAACTGGCGGCCAACACGTGCAGCCAGTTGAACGGCAACAGCAACAGTTCCATGCCGATCAGCGCAAACAGCAGGGCGTTGAGCATGTCATCGAGCAGTTCCCAGAAACCGTCCAGGTAGCGCCGGGTCATGTCGTTCATCGCCAGCTTGCGGCCGAGGTTGCCGATGATCAGGCCCGCCACCACCATCGCAATGGGTGCCGAGACGTGCAGTTCAGTGGCCATCGCCGAGCCGCCGATCACCAGGGCCAGGGTCAGCATCACTTCGATCTGATACTGCTCGATGCTCTTGATCATCAGGTACACGATGTAGCCGATCAGCCCGCCAAACACCACGCCGCCAATCGCCTCATGGGCAAACAGCATGGCCGTGGCGCCGACCGTAGGCGTCTCGCCCAGTTGCGCGATGCCCAGCAACACGGTGAACACCACCACCGCCGTGCCGTCGTTGAACAGCGATTCGCCGACGATGGTGGTTTTCAGTGGTTTCGACGCATTGGCGGTCCGCAGCACACCGAGCACGGCAATCGGGTCGGTGGGGGAAATCAGTGCGCCGAACAGCAGGCAGTACAGGAAACTCACGTGCCAGCCGAACAGGGCAAAGATGTAGAAGGCCAGGCTGCCGATCACCACCGTGGCAATCAATACGCCGAAGGTGGCGAGCAGGCCGATGGGCCAGCGGTAACTGCGCAGGTCGCTCAGGTTGACGTGCAAGGCGCCGGCGAACAGCAGGAACGAGAGCATCCAGTTCATCAGCAAGTCGCCGAAGTCGATCTGGCCGATCAACTGCTGGATGCGCTCTTCAAGGCCGGGGTAGCCGATAAAGCTCAAGCCTTGCAGCAGCAGGGAAAACATCAGCGCCGTCACCATCACACCAATGGTGGGCGGCAGGCCGATGAAGCGGTAGTTCACATACGTGAGCAGGGTGGTGAGGCAAATAAACGCAGCGACAAGTTCAAGCATCCGGGGTCCTTGGATGGAGGAGTGAGTAGAGATCATATGTGGGAGCTGTCGAGCCCCAGCGAGGCTGCGATGGCATCACCTGGGTGAGGCTGCAAGACCGCAGCGCCTGTATCGCAGCCTCGCTAAAGCTCGACAGCTCCCACACAGAACACATTTATCAGTTGGCTACGTTGACCGCAGCCGGGCGACGACGTTGCAGGTCGATGAACAAAAGTGCCGCCACCACCATCCCGCCGATCCAGGGCACCGGGCGGCATGCGAGGATCTCCTTCGGTAATCGCGGCGCTCTGATCAGGCATACGCAGGCCGACGCCCGGATCGGCGAAGATCGGGCAGCGGCAAAAATTTATTGGTCCAGGTCTTTGCGCAACTGAGTGCGGCGTGGTCGGCTTTAGTATAAACAGGTGCTGAAATATGACGAATCAATTCCGCTTTTTATGACTGGGGAGTCACCGTGATTGCAACAGCTCTGGTACTGGTAGCGGCGTTGTTGCATGCGACGTGGAACACCTTGATCAAATTCAGCGGCGAGCGCCTGTTGGTCATCGCGTGCATGGACACGGTGGCGTTGCTGTTTGTGGTGCTGGCGGTGGGGTTTGTATCGTTTCCGCCACTGGAAATCTGGCCGTGGATCATCGCCTCGGCGTTGTTTGAATTGCTCTACCGCTACCTGCTGATCCAGGCCTATCGCGTGGGTGACCTGGGCTTGGTGTACCCATTGATGCGCGGCTTGTCGCCTTTGGTGGTGCTGGCGCTGACGCTGGTGTTTGCCGGTGAGGTGCTCAGTACCCAGCAGATTCTCGGCATTCTGCTGATCCCGTTCGGCATGCTGTGCCTGTTGTGGCAGGGCGGCGGTGGCGACCGGTTGCCCTGGTCGATGCTGCCGGTGGTGGCGTTGATCGGCTTGTGTATCGGTTGCTACACCTTCCTCGATGGCCAGGCATTGCGCCGTTGGTCACACCCGCTGGACTACCTGGTGTGGCTGACGCTGATAAGCGCATGGCCGTTTCCGTTGCTGGCGGTGCTGCGCAAGCGGGTGGCGTTCGGGCTGTTCTGGCGCACGCAGTGGAGGCTGGGGCTGAGTGTCGGGTTGTGCGTGTTGTTGAGCTACGCTCTGGTGCTTTGGGCCATGCAGTTGGGCTCGATTGCCGAAGCCGCTGCGCTGCGGGAAGTCAGCGTGATCCTGGTGGTGCTGTTCGGCATGCGTTACCTGAAAGAACCTTTCGGCCGCCCACGGCTCATAGCCTGTGGGTTGGTGCTGATCGGCATGTTCGTGATGAAACTCTAACCGTCGGATAAAACTAAAAAAGGAATGGGTTATGACAGTCGCTTTCTGGTGTGTGTTGATCGCAATTTTTCTGCCGTACCTGTGCACGGGCGTGGCCAAGTTCAGCGGCGGCAAGTTCGGGCCCCGGCAGAACCATGACCCGCGGGCGTTCCTCGACACCCTCGAGGGGTTTGCCAAGCGCGCCCACAGTGCGCAACTCAACAGCTTCGAAGTGACCCCGGCCTTTGCGGCCGCGGTGATCATTGCCCATCTGGCTGGCGTTGCGTCGCTGGTGACGATCAACGTCCTGGCGGTGCTGTTCATCACCAGCCGGTTGCTCTACATCATCTGCTACCTGGCGGACTGGGCGATGCTGCGGTCGGTGGTGTGGGCGGTAGGGATGGCGTTGATTGCGAGCTTTTTCTTCGTCTCGATCTGAAGCCTGACACTGTTCTAGTGTGGGAGCGGGCTTGCTCGCGAATGCGGTGGATCAGTCGATACATCCGGTGACTGACACACCGTATTCGCGAGCAAGCCCGCTCCCACACAAGCCCGCTCTCACATAGACCTTGGTGTTCTTCAGGTGCCTGTCGGCACATCCGGCACTTTTGGCAACGCTGCGCCTTTGGGCCACAGCATCCAGATCTGGCCCTGCTGCTTCATGTTGCCCGCCAACTCGCCGGCGGCATCACCGGTTCCCCAGAACAGGTCGGCCCGCACTTCGCCGGTAATTGCACCACCGGTATCCTGCGCGGCCACCGGGCGGGCAATCGGCGCGCCATCCGGTCGGGTAGTCGACAGCCATAACAGGCTGCCCAGCGGAATCACCTTGCGATCCACCGCAACGCTATACCCCGCAGTCAGCGGCACGTTCAGCGAGCCACGCGGGCCTTCGTTGCTGTCGGGGCGGGCACTGAAGAACACGTAGCTGGGGTTGCTTGCCAGCAATTCAGGAATACGCTGCGGATGCGCCTTGGCCCAGGCCGCGATGGCGCCCATGGTCACGTCTTCTTTTTTCAGCTCGCCCTGCTCCACCAGCCAGCGGCCGATGGGGCGGTACGGGTAACCGTTCTGGTCACCGTAACCCACCCGCAATTGGCGGCCGTCGGCCAGTTGGATACGACCGGAACCCTGGATCTGCAGGAATTGCAGGTCCATCGGGTTGGTCAGCCAGGCGATGGGCTTGGCGGTGGAGCCTTGGTGGTTGATGGTGCTGGCGTCGTCATAGGGTTTGAGTACCCGGCCTTCCAGGCGACCGCGCAGGCGCTTGCCCTTGAGCTCCGGGTAGATGCTTTCCAGGTTGACGATGATCAGGTCATCCGGCACGCCGAACACCGGTACATGGGCGGTGGCGGTTTCGGTGAGGCTGCCGGGGTAAACCGGTTCGTAGTAGCCTGTGATCAGGCCGTTGGGGCTGTTGTCTGCCGAGCGCAGGCCGTAGACGTCGAGGTTGGCCTTGAGGAAGTCACGAATCGCCACTGCCGTCGACGGCACAGTGGCCGATGCCGCGCACGTCGTGCCCCACACCGGGTCAGCCTTGAGTCGTTGACAGGCACTGCGCCAGGATTCAAAGCCGGCTTGCAGGTCGCTGTCCGACACGGCCGGCAGGTTTTCCCAGGTGGCGCCGACGTAGGTAGCAATGGCGTGGGGCTTGGCTTTTTCGTCCTTGCCGGTGTCGCAACCGGCCAGCAGCGCGATCATTGGCAGGGCCCACACGAGGCGGCGCCAAGGCTTAAAACGGGTATTCATACACAAAATTCCTGAAGCGATTGCTCGTATCGGCTGGCGTTCGAGCAACCCTTATTATTAATAGGGGTATTGGTCTTTGCGGGCGGGGCGAGGATACTGGCCGCCGTTTCCCGTAACCTTGAGCCATCATGACTTTTAAAAGACTGACCGTTGTATTGCTGGCCTGCCTGACACTGTCCGCCTGCGGCGGGGTTGATCCGAATTCGCCCCTTGGCCAGCGCAAGGCCATTTTCAAGCAGATGCTCAAGACCGGCGAAGACCTGGGCGGCATGCTGCGTGGGCGCATTCCATTCGACGGCGGCAAATTTGCCGAAGGCGCGGTCAAGCTTGATGCGTTGTCCCACGAACCGTGGAAACATTTCCCGAGCGTGCGTGAAGAAGACCACACCAGCGCCAAGGACGACGTGTGGCAGCAGCAGGCACGTTTCCAGGAAATGGCTCGAAACCTTGAAACGGCCACCGGTGAATTGGTGATCGCCAGCCAGGTCCAGCCCTACAAGGCCAGCAACCTCGGGCCGGCGGTGCAGAAAGTCGAAGATGCCTGCACCGCGTGCCATAAACAGTTCCGCGATCACTGAGGCCGTCTTACTTGTCCAGTTCGTCCAGGGCTTCCTGCAAGTCCTTGCGTGACTGGGCCAGCTTGTCCTTGCGCTTGTTGATCTTGTCGGAGTCACCCTTCTTCATGGCCTTGTCGAGGTCAGCCTGACGGCGGCTGACTTCGTGCTTGGCGTCGAGCACCTTGTTTTCCCGCTCCTTTTTCAAGGAGGCATCGGTGCAGTTGACGGTGAGTTCACTCAAGGCTTTTTCCAGGCCGGCTTGTTGCTCACTGTTGCCGTGGGCCTTGGCTTGTTCGATCTGGGTGCTGATGGACTCGCGCTTGGCGGCGCAGCCTGTGAGTGGCGCAGCTTCCTCGGCTGCCAGCAATGGCGCGGACATAAGGGTAGCGACGGTCAACAGGGCAAAAGGTGCAAGAAATTTCATAAAGGCTCCAAGGCAAACAAGGTCGCAATCAGGTGGGCAGGATGAATTCTGCCGGCACCGGTTAATGCCGTCGGGCAGAGGTCAAAAACCATCTATCCCGGCAGCCCGTAATGTTTCACTCAAGGCCAGCACCTGCGGGTCGCGAAAAAAGGCGCTCAGTTGCGCCGCGCGACCCGGGCCTATGCCGTCTTCGGCCAGCCAGGCTTGAGTGTCTCTGGCGGCCAGGGTTTGCCAGCCGCCTTGTAGATTGTTGCGGGCCGTGGGCGGTACTCCCAGGGCCATCAGCCATTGCGCGAACGGTCGCTGCCGGGCGCTGCGCAAGCTGTCGAGTAAACGCGCACTGCTGCGTTCGCCGAAGCCATCAATGTTAGCAAGCTCTGCCTCATCCAGGGTTAACCAATCGAGCAGGCCGTCGATCAGGCCGGCCTGGATCAAGGTGTTCCAGGTTTCGCGGCCGATGTGTGGCAGGGCCAGGCCCTGGGCGCCGCTCAGCCAGGTCAGGCGCGCGAGCAGCTGTTCTTCGCAACCCGGGGCCAGTTGCCAGCAACTCAAGGGGTGGAAGTCCCTGGCCTGCGGGACCTGCAACTCGGCCCGTGGCTGGCTGCGCAGGATGACGCGGTCAAGGCGTGGGATGACGTGCCCGGCGAGGCTGATGGAGACCTGGTCGCCAGTACGGATATCCAGTTCCCGCCAGCGTTTCAGCGAACCGACACTGACCCGGCTGATCTTCCGGTCATCGAGCAGTACCGGTTCCAACTCCAGGATGGAGGTGATGCGCCCGGTGCGGCCAATCTTGAAGTGCACCTTGCGCACATGGGCCAGCGCCTTGGCCACCGGGTACTTCCAGGCAACCGCCCAGTAGGGCGCGCTGACCCGCCAGCGCTCGGCCGGGGCCCGCTGGCCTTGATGCAATACCACGCCGTCGCTGGCGAAGGGCAGCGGGTGGCTGTACCAATAGCTGCGCCAGTGCGCCGCTTCGGTCATGTCCTTGATCGGGTGGCTGTAGCGCCCGCTGTCGGTGAAGCCCCACTGCGCCAGCTGGCTCAGCCGCTCGGAAAAGTCATCGGGGCCCTGGGGCCAGGCCCAGACAAACAGACCGATATTGGCGGCCTCGGCGTCGCTCAACTGCCGGCGATTCATCAGCCCGGCCACTTTGCCGCGGGCGCCGAGGCCACCTTTGGCAGCTTGCACATGGTCATTCAGTCGCCAATAGAGTTCGCCCTGCAACAGCAGGTCAACGGGCTCGGGCAGTTGCTGCACGATCCCCGGAATCCGGCGGGCGGAGGCTGACCAATCCTGGCCCAGCCGGCCATCGCCGCGACTGATGACCCGGCTCAACCGGCCCTTGCGGTAAACCAGCGTGACGGCGACGCCATCGACCTTGGGCTGGATCCACACGTCCTGGCGAGTCCCCAGCCAGGTTTGCACGGCGTTATCGTCCAGCAGTTTTTCCAGGCCGGTGTGGGGCGTCGGGTGGGCGGTCGTGCCCCGCGAGCTGCCCAGCGGGTCGTCCGTGACTGGGGCGGAGGGAGTGAAACACCTGCGCCATTGGGCAAGGCGCTGGCTGGCCTGGTCATACAGCTCATCGCTGATCAATGACTGGCCGAGCCGGTGGTAGCTGTCATCCCACAAGCGGATTTGTTGCGCCAGGGTGCTGATCTGGGCCCGGGCGTGATCGGCCTCCCAGTCGGGGCACTCCTGCGACCACGCAGTGAGCGGCGAGAAGCTGAGTAAAAGGAAAAACAGCCAGCGCATAAGTGACGTCATCATGAGCATCCTTGCTCTGAAAAGGGCGCCCAGCCTAAGCCATCCCTGCGGGCATAAAAAAGCCCCGCAACCGCGAGGCTTTTTACCCGATGTTTCTGCTCGCTTGAACAGAACGCCGGGGCTTTGTGTACACCGTAGGACGATTACAGGCCGGCGGCAGTACGCAAGTCGTTGGCACGGTCGGTCTTTTCCCAGGTGAACGTAGTGAACGTGTCGTTGCCGACAGTCTTCTGCTCAGGGGTACGACCGAAGTGGCCGTAGGCCGCAGTTTCCTGGTACATCGGGTGCAGCAGGTCGAGCATGGTGGTGATTGCGTAAGGACGCAGGTCGAAGATCTCACGCACCAGCTTGACGATCTTGTCGTCGCTGATCTTGCCGGTACCGAAGGTGTTCAGCGAGATCGACGTAGGCTGGGCCACACCGATTGCGTAGGACACTTGAATCTCGCAACGCTCGGCCAGGCCGGCGGCCACGATGTTCTTGGCCACGTAACGACCGGCGTAGGCCGCCGAACGGTCAACCTTGGATGGATCCTTGCCGGAGAACGCGCCACCGCCGTGACGGGCCATGCCGCCGTAGCTGTCGACGATGATCTTGCGACCGGTCAGGCCGCAGTCGCCCACCGGGCCACCGATGATGAACTGGCCGGTCGGGTTGATGTGGAACTGGGTGTCCTTGGTCAGCAGTTCGGCAGGCAGCACGTGCTTGACGATCAGCTCCATGACGCCTTCGCGCAGGTCGGCGTAGGAAACGTCCGGGTTGTGCTGGGTCGACAGTACCACCGCGTCGATGGCGACGACTTTGCCGCCTTCATAACGGCAGGTCACCTGGGACTTGGCGTCCGGGCGCAGCCATGGCAATGCACCGGATTTACGGGCTTCGGCCTGGCGCTTCACCAACTGGTGGGAGAAGGTGATCGGTGCCGGCATCAGCACGTCGGTTTCGTTGCTGGCATAGCCGAACATCAGGCCCTGGTCGCCGGCGCCCTGATCCTCAGGCTTGGCACGGTCGACACCCTGGTTGATGTCAGGGGACTGCTTGCCGATGATGTTCATCACGCCGCAGGTCGCACCGTCGAAGCCGACGTCGGAGCTGTTGTAGCCGATGTCGATGATCACATCACGCACGATCTGCTCCAGGTCTACCCAGGCAGAGGTGGTGACTTCGCCGGCGATGATCGCCACGCCCGTTTTCACCAGAGTCTCGCACGCCACTCGGGCGAACTTGTCTTCAGCGATGATGGCGTCCAGCACCGCGTCAGAGATCTGGTCGGCGATTTTGTCCGGATGCCCTTCAGACACGGACTCGGAGGTGAAAAGGGAGTATTCGCTCATCTCGATGTTTTCCTGATATTTACCGATGGTGAGTGTCGCCAGCCGGCCGCTGAAAATGGCGGACCTGAATCTGGAAACCATTACGTAAACCTACATAGAGGCTTTCCCCGGGAACGAGTCCCGCAGCGGTGGCCCAACGGGCCAGATCGTCCTGTTCAAAACCCAGCCAGAGATCACCGCAGGCTTCCCTGGCCCAACTCTGGTTGTGGCTGCATAAATCCGTGACCAACAGGCTGCCGCCTGGTTGCAGCAAATTTGCCATCTGCCTGAGGGCGTCTGCCGGGGCGGCGAAATGGTGCAGGACCATGTTCAGCACCACGCAATCGGCCCGCAGGCTGGTGTCATTCAGGGCGTCCGCCAACTGCAGGTGGACATTGCCCAGCGCTTCGCGCTCACACAATTGGCGGGCCAGCTCCAGCATCGCCGGGCTGTTGTCCAGCGCCGTGACCTGATGAAAGCGCCGCGCCAGCTCCGGCAGGAAGCCGCCGTCACCCGGGCCCACTTCAACCGCCGTAGCCTCATCACTGAAGCTCAGCTTGTCCAAAAGTGCCAGCACGCTTTCGCGGTATTGCGCCAAGCCGGCGATCAGATCCTGCTGGGCGCGAAACTTCTCGGCTACCCGTGAGAAAAAGTCCTGGCTGGCGGCAGCACGTTGCCCGTGCACCTGGCTGATGCGCGACTGCACGTCAGCCGGCAGCGCCAGGCTGTCTATTTCTTCGAGCAGCGCGGCGTGCAGCTTGCCGCCCAGTTGCTCGGTGTGGGGCAGGGCGCGACGGTAAAAAATCGCATTGCCCTCGCGGCGGGTCGCCACCAGGTCGGCCTGGGCCAGTACCTTCAAGTGGTGGCTCATGCCGGATTGGCCGATGGCGAAGATCTGCGCCAGCTCCAGCACCCCGAACGAATCGTTGGTCAGCGCGCGCAACACATTCAGGCGCAACGGATCGCCACCGGCCTTGCACAGGGCCGCCAGCTCGTCGCTGTCGTCGGGTCGAATGGAAGGTGCGCTCAGGTTCATAAGGCCAGCAGTCTAGTGACGGTGGGAAAACCCCGCAAGGGCAATATCAAAAAGTTTTGATATTGGTCGATAATCGGTGGTTATAAGCAGCCGCTATAACCCATGGACGAAGCGGTAAACGGTTTCTCCAGTCAATCCGCAGGAAAAACACCCCCAAGTGACTATCTGTCATTGCCCCGAGGGCCGTGGCTGAGGGAAAATGCCGATCCTTTTTTCCGTTTCTTTTATTCAACCTCCAGGAGATCAGCGATGCCCAGCCGTCGTGAGCGTGCCAACGCCATTCGTGCCCTCAGCATGGATGCCGTGCAAAAAGCCAACAGCGGCCATCCCGGTGCCCCGATGGGCATGGCGGATATCGCCGAGGTACTTTGGCGTGACTACCTGAAACACAACCCGAGCAACCCGTCGTTCGCCGACCGTGACCGGTTCATCCTGTCCAACGGCCACGGCTCGATGCTGATCTACTCGTTGCTGCACCTGACCGGCTACGACGTCACCATCGACGACCTGAAAAACTTCCGCCAGATCCACAGCCGCACCCCGGGCCACCCGGAATACGGCTACACCCCTGGCGTTGAGACCACCACCGGTCCACTGGGCCAGGGCCTGGCCAACGCCGTGGGTTTTGCCCTCGCTGAAAAAGTCCTGAGCGCGCAGTTCAACCGCCCGAACCACAACGTTGTCGACCACCACACCTACGTGTTCCTCGGTGATGGCTGCATGATGGAAGGCATTTCCCACGAAGTCGCCTCCCTGGCCGGTACCCTGGGCCTGGGCAAGCTGATCGCCTTCTACGATGACAACGGCATCTCCATCGACGGCGAAGTCGAAGGCTGGTTCACCGACGACACACCGAAGCGTTTCGAAGCCTACAACTGGCAGGTGATCCGCAATGTCGACGGTCATGACCCGGAAGAAATCAAGATTGCGATCGAGACGGCCCGCAAGAGCGAGCAGCCGACCCTGATCTGCTGCAAGACCACCATCGGCTTCGGTTCGCCGAACAAGCAAGGCAAGGAAGACTGCCACGGCGCCCCACTGGGTGACGCGGAAATCGCCCTGACCCGCGCTGCGCTGAAGTGGAACCACGGCCCGTTCGAAATCCCGGCTGACATCTACGCCGAGTGGAACGCCAAGGAAGCCGGCCTGGCGGTCGAAGCCGAGTGGGACCAGCGTTTCGCGGCCTACTCCGCCGAATTCCCTGAGTTGGCCAACGAACTGGTTCGCCGCCTGGCCGGTGACCTGCCTGCCGACTTCGCTGAAAAGGCCTCGGCCTACATCGCCGAAGTGGCGGCCAAGGGCGAAACCATCGCCAGCCGTAAAGCCAGCCAGAACACCCTGAACGCATTCGGCCCGCTGCTGCCTGAGTTCCTCGGCGGTTCGGCTGACCTGGCCGGTTCCAACCTGACCCTGTGGAAAGGTTGCAAAGGTGTCTCGGCGGAAGACGCCAGCGGCAACTACATGTACTACGGCGTGCGCGAGTTCGGCATGAGCGCCATCATGAACGGCGTTGCCCTGCACGGCGGCCTGGTGCCTTACGGCGCGACCTTCCTGATGTTCATGGAATACGCCCGCAACGCCGTACGCATGGCGTCGTTGATGAAGAAGCGTGTGATCTTCGTCTACACCCACGACTCCATCGGCCTGGGCGAAGACGGCCCGACGCACCAGCCGGTCGAGCAGTTGACCAGCCTGCGCACCACGCCGAACCTGGACACCTGGCGCCCGTCGGACGCAGTCGAATCGGCTGTGGCCTGGAAGCACGCGATCGAGCGCAAGGCCGGCCCTTCGGCGCTGATCTTCTCCCGTCAGAACCTGCAGCACCAAACCCGCGACGCGGCGCAGATCGAAGGCATCAGCCGTGGTGGCTACGTGCTGAAAGACTGCATCGGCGAGCCGGAGCTGATCCTGATCTCCACCGGTTCCGAAGTGGGCCTGGCGGTTCAGGCGTACGACAAGCTGACGGCCGCCGGCCGTAACGTGCGTGTGGTTTCCATGCCGTGCACCAGCGTCTTCGAAGCCCAGGACGCCGACTACAAGCAATCGGTGTTGCCGTTGCAGGTCAGCGCACGTATCGCCATCGAAGCGGCTCACGCCGACTACTGGTACAAGTACGTGGGCCTGGAAGGCCGGGTGATCGGCATGACCACCTACGGTGAGTCGGCGCCGGCGCCAGCGTTGTTCGAAGAGTTCGGCTTCACCCTGGAAAACATCCTGGGTCAGGCTGAAGAGCTGCTGGAAGACTAAGGCTGTAGATTGGGGCGGCTGTACTGGCCTCTTCGCGAGCAAGCCCGCTCCCACATTAGATCGCGGTCTAAATGTGGGAGCGGGCTTGCTCGCGAAGGCGGCGGCACATTCACCCCATTACCCAATGGTAATCGAGAACCCCATGCCTCAACCGCGTCCCTACAAAGTTGCACTCAACGGCTACGGCCGGATTGGTCGTTGCGTCTTGCGTGCTCTGTTCGAGCGAGGGCCGGCGGCCGGGTTTGAAATTGTCGCGATCAACGATCTGGCGGACATGGCCAGCATCGAATACCTGACACGCTTTGACTCCACCCACGGCCGGTTCCCCGGCGAAGTGCGGGTCGAGGACGATTGTCTGCATATTAATGGCAACTGCGTGAAGGTCCTGCGCAGTGCCACCCCTGAGGGCATCGACTGGGCGGCGCTGGACGTCGACCTGGTGCTGGAATGCTCCGGTGCCTATCACACCCGTGCCGACGGCCAGCGGTTTCTCGACGCCGGCGCACCACGGGTCCTGTTTTCCCAGCCGATGGCCAGCGAGGCGGATGTTGACGCCACCATCGTCTACGGCGTGAACCAGGATTGCCTGACCGGCACCGAACTGCTGGTGTCCAACGCCTCCTGCACCACCAACTGCGGCGTGCCGCTGTTGCGCCTGCTGGACCAGGCGATTGGCCTGGAATACGTGTCGATCACCACCATTCACTCGGCAATGAACGATCAGCCGGTGATTGACGCTTACCACCATGAAGACCTGCGCCGTACGCGTTCGGCGTTTCAGTCGGTGATTCCGGTGTCCACCGGCCTGGCGCGCGGTATCGAGCGACTGTTGCCGGAACTTGCCGGGCGAATCCAGGCCAAAGCCGTACGGGTACCGACGGTGAATGTGTCTTGCCTGGACATCACCATGCAAACCGTCAGCGACACCGATGCCGGCGAAGTCAACCGGATCCTGCGCGACGCCGCCACCAGCGGCCCGCTCAAAGGCCTGTTGGCCTACACCGAGTTGCCGCACGCCAGCTGTGATTTCAACCACGACCCGCATTCGGCCATCGTCGATGCCAGCCAGACCCGCGTTTCCGGCCCACGGCTGGTGAACATCCTGGCTTGGTTCGACAACGAATGGGGTTTTGCCAACCGAATGCTGGACGTTGCAGAACACTATCTGCAAACAGCCTCTCCACAACTTTAGCTCTCAGGAATTGCCCCCCATGACCGTGTTGAAGATGACCGACCTCGATCTGCAAGGTAAGCGCGTACTGATCCGCGAAGACCTCAACGTCCCAGTCAAGGACGGTGTTGTCACCAGCGATGCGCGAATCCTGGCCTCGCTGCCGACCATCAAGCTGGCCCTGGAAAAAGGTGCGGCCGTGATGGTCTGCTCCCACTTGGGTCGTCCGACCGAAGGTGAATTCTCGGCAGAAAACAGCCTCAAGCCTGTAGCTGAATATTTGAGCAAGGCCCTGGGCCGCGACGTGCCGCTGGTTGCCGACTACCTGAACGGTGTGGACGTGAAGGCTGGCGACATCGTGCTGTTCGAAAACGTGCGCTTCAACAAGGGCGAGAAAAAGAACAGCGACGAACTGGCCCAGCAATACGCTGCCCTGTGCGACGTGTTCGTGATGGACGCCTTCGGCACCGCGCACCGTGCCGAGGGTTCGACCCACGGCGTGGCCAAGTTTGCCAAAGTTGCCGCAGCTGGCCCGTTGCTGGCGGCTGAACTGGACGCACTGGGCAAGGCCCTCGGCGCTCCGGCCCAACCGATGGCCGCCATCGTTGCCGGCTCCAAGGTGTCCACCAAGCTCGACGTGCTGAACAGCCTGAGCCAGATCTGCAACCAGCTGATCGTCGGCGGCGGCATTGCCAACACCTTCCTGGCGGCTGCCGGTCACCCGGTGGGCAAATCGCTGTACGAGCCGGACCTGCTGGACACCGCCCGCGCCATCGCCGCCAAGGTCAGCGTGCCGCTGCCGGTAGACGTGGTGGTGGCCAAGGAATTCGCTGAAAGCGCCGAAGCCACCGTCAAGCTGATCGCTGACGTTGCCGCTGACGACATGATCCTGGACATCGGCCCGCAAACTGCAGCCAACTTCGCTGAACTGCTGAAGTCGTCCAAGACCATCCTGTGGAACGGCCCGGTCGGCGTGTTCGAGTTCGACCAGTTCGGCAACGGCACCAAAGTGCTGGCCCACGCCATCGCTGAAAGCTCGGCATTTTCCATCGCTGGCGGTGGCGACACCCTGGCGGCCATCGATAAATATGGCGTTGCTGACCAGATCTCCTACATTTCTACGGGGGGTGGTGCGTTCCTCGAATTCGTTGAAGGCAAGGTACTGCCGGCTGTCGAAGTGCTGGAAAGCCGGGCCAAGGGATAAGGCACTTGCTGAGGAAAAGGAGCATTCCGATGATCAGGTCGTTGGCACTGGTGATTGCAGCGGGCCTGCTGGCCGGCTGCGGCAGCACGCCGAAAGCGGCGCCCGAGTCTGAAAAGGCCGGGGCGGCTCGGCAAAAGAGTTGCTATCAGGCTGACTGGCAAGCCGAAACCATGCCGGTGATCAACAAGCGCATCGGGCCGGACGGGTTGGAGAAATACGACTCTGCGCCCAACGGTCAGGAACAGGGTTGCCCTTGACGGGTCTGATTCACTAACCGACAGCCGCGGTGGCCGCAGGTCGCCGCTTGAGGATTGGCAATGAAAGGCGTTTTCGCCCTGGCGGCACTGGCGTTATTGGCCGGATGCACCAACCTGAACATGTTCGACAAGAAGGCAGAGCCGGCAGACAAGTGGACCACCTGGACGTGTGACAGCCAGGCGCAAGTCAACTGGCGGTTTGCCGACCAGGCCCGCACCCAGGTGGATGTGCGCCTCGGCGGCTCGGACCAGGTGTATCGCCTCAAGCAGGATGTGGCGGCCTCGGGCGTGCTGTACAGCGACGGCCAGTTGGCGTTTCACACAAAAGGTGAGGAAGGCCTGGTTTACTGGGTTGCCACCGATGATTTGATCGGGCGTGGCTGTAAAGCGCAATAACACGCCGCGATCACCTGTAGGAGCCGGCTTGCCGGCGATAGCGTCAGCCGCCATCGCCGGCAAGCCGGCTCCTACAGACAGGTTTAACGATTAAGCAGGGCAGGCTTTGAAAGCCTGACCTTCAATAACTTGAATAGCAGCCGCCGCTACGGCAGGCTTGCACGATTAACGACCCTCGACCGGGAGAGAGACTCACAATGGCACTTATCAGCATGCGCCAGATGTTGGACCACGCAGCCGAATTCGGCTATGGCGTTCCAGCCTTCAACGTCAACAACCTTGAGCAGATGCGCGCCATCATGGAAGCCGCTGACAAGACTGACTCTCCAGTGATCGTCCAGGCTTCGGCCGGCGCGCGCAAATACGCCGGTGCCCCGTTCCTGCGTCACCTGATCCTCGCCGCGATCGAAGAATTCCCGCACATCCCGGTGTGCATGCACCAGGACCACGGCACCAGCCCTGACGTGTGCCAGCGCTCCATCCAGTTGGGCTTCAGCTCGGTAATGATGGACGGTTCCCTGGGCGAAGACGGCAAGACCCCGACCGACTACGAATACAACGTACGCGTCACCCAACAAACCGTGGCCATGGCTCACGCCTGTGGCGTTTCGGTTGAAGGCGAGCTGGGCTGCCTGGGTTCCCTGGAAACCGGCATGGCCGGTGAAGAAGACGGTATCGGCGCCGAAGGCGTACTGGATCACAGCCAAATGCTGACCGATCCGGAAGAAGCCGCCGACTTCGTGAAAAAGACCCAAGTTGACGCCCTGGCCATCGCCATCGGCACCAGCCACGGCGCCTACAAATTCACCAAGCCACCTACCGGCGACGTGTTGGCCATCGACCGCATCAAGGAAATCCACAAGCGCATCCCGAACACCCACCTGGTGATGCACGGTTCTTCCTCGGTACCGCAAGAGTGGCTGGCGATCATCAACCAGTACGGCGGCGACATCAAAGAAACCTACGGCGTGCCGGTTGAAGAAATCGTCGAAGGCATCAAGTACGGCGTGCGCAAGGTCAACATCGACACCGACCTGCGCCTGGCCTCCACCGGTGCGATGCGTCGCCTGATGGCCACCAACCCGAGCGAATTTGACCCACGTAAATTCTTCGGCGCTACCGTGACGGCCATGCGTGATGTATGTATCGCACGTTACGAAGCCTTCGGTACTGCGGGCAACGCTTCGAAGATCAAGCCGATCTCCCTGGAAGCGATGTACCAGCGTTACCTGAAAGGTGAGTTGAACGCCAAGGTCAACTAAGCCTTACGCGTTAATGAAAAGCCCGCAGCGATGCGGGCTTTTTTGTGGCTGAAATTTGATCAGGCGGCTGCGGGGGTGTCGAAGCCGCGGTATTCGATGACGCGGAATACGTCGCTTACGTCCTGCACCAGGATGCGGGCGGTGTTGGCTACGTGGTTCAGGTCACGCTCCGCAAAATCGGGCAGGCTGGAGCAGGCCATCAGGTTGAGGTGTTCGAGGGCGGCGTTGAGGCGTTCACGCAGGCAGGCGTGCAGGTCCTGCAGCGGAGCTTCGCTGTCGATCAGGAGTACCGGGTATTCGGTGGCTGTTTCGGTGCAAGGGGTGAAACGGCGGGGCGGGAGTTCTGGCGTCATGGCAAATATTCCTCGTATCTAAAAAGGACTACCGCCATTCGCTGCGAAACGAATGGGTGGTAGCTGTGTGCGGGTTCGCAGACCGAGGATACGAGGAACCCGGCAGACCCGAAGGTCTCCCACACACAGCCACCATAAAATAAACGACGGACGTAGAAGCGCTAGTCGTTGCATTCATGATGCTTGGTTACACACGTATCGTTAGGGCTGCGAAACCCTGTCGCCGTTCAATGCCGGCGACGGGGCGAACTATAAGCGGCGCTCCGATTCACCGCAACGGCCCTGTAGGACACAGGACCCATGTGGGAGCCGGGCTTGCCCGCGATGGCGGTGTGCCAGTCGAAGAATAAGTTGGCTGATACACCGCCATCGCGGGCAAGTCGAATCGTCGCACCGCCAGCTCCCACAGGGATAAGTGTTGTTTAAGTGATTGTGTTAATCACCGAATGATCCTTGGGTCCATAGGACAGTGCCTACGAGATGTGAGGAGACTTAGTTCTCCACCAGCACCTTCGGATTCGAGTTACCCCACACCGTATACAGATCCGCCAGCAACGCACCGTTGATGTCTTCAACCTCCGCCTGGCTGGTCTCCACCGCGCCCTGCTTGCCGAACAACACCACCTCATCGCCGCTCTTCACGGTCGGCACGTCGGTGACATCGACCATCAGGGTGTTCATCGACACCTTGCCCACCACCGGCACCCGGTACCCGTTGATCAGCACGATGCCTTTGTTGGTAAACGCCCGGCGATAGCCGTCGGAATAACCCACGGTGATGTTCGCCAGTTTCGAATCCCGCGCCAGGGTGTAGGTGCGGTCGTAGCCTACGGTGTTGCCTTTCGGGTAGCTGTTGACCGACGCCACGTGGGATTTGAACTGCATCACCCGCTTGTATTCGGTGAACGACGGTACGGTATCGCCAAACAGCAGGCCGCCCGGACGAACCATGTCCAGCCGCGACTCGGGCACTTCCAGGGTGGCGAAGGAGTTGGCGGCGTGCAGGGTGATTTTGCTGCGGTCGAGCTGGGCGACGTTGATCAGCCAGTTGGCTTGTTCGTTGAACGCCTTGAGGCCGGTGCGCACGTCGGCGGCGTCTTCGACGGCGAAGTGGGTCATGATCGCCGTCACCTGCAGGTTTGGCACCTTGGTAATCGCTACGGCGTCGCGGCGGCCCTGGGCGGTGGTCATTTCCACACCGTTGCGGCTCATGCCGCTGGAGTTCAGGCCCAGGTGCACGACCAGTGGGCGGCCGTGGTTTTCGGCGATCAGGCTGGCGCGCACGGCGAAGTCCAGATTGCCCACCAGCTCTTCGACGTTATACGGCAACGCAGCTTCCAGCTCGCTCAGGGCGGCGGTGCGTACGCGGATCAGTTGGCCCTTGAAGCCGCTTTCACGGACCACGCGGGCTTCTTCGTTGCTGGCGATGCCGACGCAGGGCACGCCCAGTTTGATCACCGAGGGCATCAGTAAACCGATGCCGTGACCGTAGGCATCCGCCTTGAGCACGGCGCAGATTTTCGACTTGTCAGCGAGGCTGGCTTGCAGGATGCGGATATTGTTTTCGAAGGCGACCTTGTTGATTTCGACCCAGGCGTTGCTGTCCTGGATATTGACCTGGGCCACCCCGTCGGCCATCGAGAGGGGCGGGGCGGCAAAGGCCGGGTTTTGCAGCAGTGCCATGCCCATAGAGAGGGCGAGCAGGGTGCGGGAAAAGGGCATTGGGCAGTCTCCATGACTTTCTTGTAGGGGGTAGTGCGCGTGCGCGGCGCCATACTCGGATTGTCCTACAAGAAAGTCGAGACCCTGGGTCGCGGTTCTGTCCTAAAGCGTCGTGGGACCGGTCGCTGAAGCGAATCAGCTTCAGTCGTGATCAATGTCCAGCTTGGCAAACGTCACGCGGGCGCCTTCCTTGCTGTTGCCGCTGTTGTCCTGCACGTAGGCGCCGGCCTTGAAGTACAGCGGCTGTTTGCCCCACGCAGCACCGATGCGTTCGTTCCACTGCCCGTTGGCGGCGTCGACGCTCAGCAGGCCGGCCTTGTTCAGGTGGATGACGTAGGTGAAGTCGCGGTCCAGCGGTACGTTCTCGGCGACGATGATCACCCGGCCTTCCGACTCGTCAGGGCGCATGCGCACCTTGGCGACGATGTTGCCGGTCTGGGTTTTTTCCTTGTATTGGTACTCGACCTTGATCAGTGGCTTCTGGCTTTCGTAGGCGTGGATTTGACCGATCACCACCTTGCCGGAGGACGGCACCTTGTTGACCGCCAACGTGGCGCGCAGGTAGTTGTCGGCTTCGCTGTACAGCCAGTTGCGCAGGCGGCCGTCGGCGTAGGTTTCCCGCAGTTCGCTGCGAGGGTAAACGGCGTTCTCGGTACGCGTGCCGGTCACCGGGGTCCAGAATTGCACGCTGCTGCCTTCGGCCTGGAAGTATTGGTCCTTGAACCCGCTGAGCAGTTTCGGCGTGTCGATGGTCGAGGGCGGGGAGCCGACGGGGATGCTCAGGTTCCAGGTGGACAGATCAATCATTGAATACGCCTTTAACGGGGAAAGAAGGCCTTGGCACGGGAGCCGGCACTTTCTTTATAGGTGGCTCGAAATGGATTGTTAATGGCTTTGTGGCGGATTGTTGGCGCCAATGAAATGTCAAAAAGCCATGTTTCCCGTAAACCGCGGGCTGTAGACACTGACCGTTAGTCGGTTGTCTGGGCTTTGGCGCAATGATGGCACCGTCGTGGCTTCTGCTTTATGGGATCCAGGGCTAGAGTGAGCCCTTATTGTTTATCCGGTTTTGTCGCAAAAATGACCGGAATGACTCCGACGAAAGAGAAGCAGCAATGGAATGCGCTCCAATCAAGCCTCGCGATGGTTGTTCAGTGCTTTTGGTGGTCGATGACTATCCCGAAAACCTGATCAGCATGCGTGCGCTATTGCAGCGTGAAGATTGGCATGTGGTGACGGCGGCCTCCGGGGTTGAAGCCTTGGGATTGCTGCTCGAACACGACGTCGACCTGGTGTTGCTGGATGTGATGATGCCCGGCATGGACGGGTTCGAGGTGGCCCGGCTGATGCGCGGCAGCCAGCGCACGCAACTGACCCCGATCATCTTTCTCAGCGCTCACGCCCAATCGCCAGCGGCGATGCTGGAAGGCTATGCCAGCGGCGCGATCGACTACCTGCTGAAACCCTTCGACCCGAATATCCTCAAGCCCAAGGTCCAGGCCCTGCTGGAGCACCAGCGCAACCGCCGTGCCTTGCAGCGCCTGAGTCACGATCTGGAATCGGCCCGGGCCTTCAATGCCTCGGTGCTCGACAATGCCGCCGAAGGCATCCTGGTGGTGGGCGAAGACGGCGTGATCAGCTACGCCAACCCGGCGATTTCGCGGCTGATCAATGCGCCGGTCGCTGAGATCCAGGGTGCCGAGTTCCTGGGCTTCCTACAGAAGCCCCATGTGCCTGGGTGGTCCGATTCTGCCTTGTATGAAGGCTACAAACGTGGTGAAACCTGGCGCCTGCACGACGCCATCTTGCGCACCGCGCCCGGCCAGCAGTTGCCCGTGGCGATGTCGTGCGCCCCGCTGCCGGCCGAGCAGAAAGCCATGGTGGTCACGGTGCTGGACATGTCCGAGGTGCGCCATCTGCATCAGCAACTGGAGTTCCAGGCCGTCACCGACCCGCTGACGGGCCTGCTCAATCGGCGTGGGTTTCACCAGTCGGTGGAGAATGTGCTGTTGCGCAGCGAGCGTAACGAGCAGTCGCTGGTGCTGCTGTACCTGGACCTGGACGGGTTCAAGCGGGTCAACGATTCCCTCGGCCACGACGCCGGAGACCGCGTGCTGCGCTGGGTCTCGGAACAGTTGAAGGCGTGCCTGCGCTCCTACGACATTCTCGGGCGCATGGGCGGGGATGAATTCACCGCGCTGCTGGAGCTGGAATTCCCGGAGCAGGCGGCCAAGATTGCGGAAAAACTGATCGAACGGGTGTCGATCTGTCAGCAGGTCGACGGTCTGGATGTGATGCTGGGCGTCAGTATCGGCATCGCCACTTTCCCGGACTGCGGCTCGGACCTCAACGGCCTGCTGCGCGCGGCGGACGTCGCGATGTACGAGGCCAAGCGCGCCGGGCGTCAGCAATATCGCTACTACGACCAGGAAATGAACGGCCGGGCCCGCTCGCGCCTGATGCTCGAAGACAGCGTACGCAGCGCCATCGACAGCAAGGATTTCACCCTGGTGTACCAGCCGCAGGTATCGTTGCACGACGGCCATCTGCGGGGCGTCGAAGCGCTGCTGCGCTGGCAGCACCCGAGTGTCGGCGATGTGCCGCCGGGGCTGTTTCTGCCGTTGCTCGAAGAGGCGCGGCTGATCAGCCAGTTGAGCACCTGGATCTACCAGCAGGTGGCCGCCCAACGGCAGGCATGGGCAGGGGTGTTCAGCGATGAGTTGGTCCTGAGCGTGAGCTTGAGCAGCAGCCAGTTCAATATGCCGAACCTGGCCAGCCAGCTGCAGCAGGTGCTGGAGCGACATGGGTTGCAAGGCCGGCAGCTTGAGGTGGAGATCAGTGAAGAAAGCCTGATGCACAACCTGGATGAGTCCACCAAGCAGCTCAAGCTGTTGCGCCGGGCCGGCGTGCGGATTGCCCTGGATGATTTCGGCGCGGGCAACTGCTCCCTGGCCCACCTGCGGGACCTGGAATTCGACACCCTCAAGCTCGACCCGAAGCTGATCGCCCGCCTGCCGGGTTCATCCCGGGACGCGGCGATGGCGCGCAGCATTATCGAATTGTGCCGGCATTTTGATCTGCTGGTGATTGCCGAAGGCGTCGAGACCCAGGAGCAAGTTGAGTGGCTCAAGGCCAACGGCTGCCAGTTCATCCAGGGCCCGCAGGTGGCGCCGCCGTTGATCGCGGATGAAATTGCCGACTGGCGCCTGCGCGCAGCGGCCCGCTGAATTCGCTACACTGGCGCCCATTCAAATACCCGTTGTTGACCCCATGACCGCGCTGAAATACCTCCAGGCCTACCCCCCAGCATTGCAGGAGCAAGTGCGCCAGTTGATTGCCAAGGACCAACTCGGCGACTACCTGACCCAGCGCTACCCCGAACGGCATGGCGTGCAGAGCGACAAAGCGCTGTACAACTACGCCCAGGCCCTGAAGCAGGAACACCTGCGAAACGCCCCGGCCATCGACAAGGTGTTGTTCGATAACCGCCTGGACCTGACCCACCGCGCCCTCGGCCTGCACACCACCATCTCTCGGGTGCAGGGTGGCAACCTCAAGTCGAAGAAAGAAATCCGTATCGCCTCGCTGTTCAAGGAAGCCGCGCCGGAATTTCTGCGCATGATCGTGGTACACGAACTGGCGCACTTCAAGGAATCGGACCACAACAAGGCGTTCTACAAACTCTGTGAATACATGTTGCCGGGCTACCATCAGGTGGAATTCGACCTGCGGGTGTACCTGACCTGGCGGGACCTGCAGGGCAAGCCCTGACCTTCAAAGGCGATCGAGCATGGATGTGAGCAAGACCAAAAGCAGCTTCTACCGGCGCCTGTATGTGGCGTACCTGATTGATAGCCAGCTGGCCAGCAGCGTCCCGGCACTGACCGAGGTGACGGGCATGCCCCGGCGTACTGCACAGGACACGATTGCGGCGTTGGCGGACCTGGATATCGTGTGTGAGTTTGAACAGGAAGACGGCGCCCGCAACCATGCCGGGCGCTATCGGATTCGTGATTGGGGCGCGATTGATCGGCGCTGGATCGAGGCGAACCTGGCGAGCATTAAACAGGTGTTGGGTTACCCCTGAAAGCTTGGGGTGACCGGGCTGACGCCTTCGCGAGCAAGCCCGCTCCCACATTTGACCGCATTCCAAAGGTGGAACTCGGTCAAATGTGGGAGCGGGCTTGCTCGCGAAGAGGCCCTCATGCCCGGCGCATGCCTATATGTGGAATGTCATCCTCAAGGTATTCCTCACCCGCCGCCACAAACCCGTAACGCCCGTAATACCCCTGCAAATGCGCCTGGGCCGACAGATAGATCGGCACGTCGGGCCACTGTTTCTCTGCCTGCCTGAGGGCTTCGTCCATCATCTGGTGGCCCAGCCCGGTACCCCGCGCGCTCGGCGCAACGATCACCCGGCCGATCACCACATCACCACCCTGTGATTCAGGATCCAGCAGGCGCAGGTAGGCCCGCAGTTGACCATCATCCCAGGCCATCAGGTGATGGGTGTCACCGTCCAGGTCCTGGCCGTCGATGTCCTGGTACACGCATTTCTGCTCGACCACGAAGACCTCCGAGCGCAGGCGCAAAATGGCGTACAGCTGCTCCTTGCCCAGGTCACTGTGGTGTTTGCAGACCCATTCGACTGTCATGGTGTTCTCTCGGCTGATTGTCTGGTCAGGATAGTAAGCGCGCGGGAGGCGAGTGTCTAAATTGCGGTTTTTTTGTGAGTGAGATCAATTTGCCATCATTCTCTGCGTGCGACGCTGCCGTCTTTGTGTAATCTGCAGTACAGGCTCATTGATGAGCTACTGTTAAATCCTCGGGTTGCCCCAGAGGTCAGGCCATAGAATGCCCGCCAAGGACTTGAGCATGCCGCGATTTTCTCGTGCCGTTGCTTTGATCGGTTTGTTGTTGCTGGCCCAGGCGGCGGCGGCAGAACGCTTGCGACTGGTGGCGGATGCCTGGCCGCCGTTCACTGACGCCACCCTGGTCAATGGTGGTTTGGCCACCGACATCGTGACCACCGCCCTGGCCCGTGCCGGCTATGCCAGTGAGTTTGAACAGGTGCCCTGGGCGCGGGCGCTGATGGGCGTGGGCGATGGGCGTTACGACGTATTGGTGAACGCCTGGTACGACGATGCGCGTACTCAGTTGGGGCAGTTTTCCGGCGAATACCTGCTCAACCGGGTGCTGTTTCTCAAGCGCCGCGACGATCCCATCGACTACCAGAACCTGGAGCAGTTGCACGACTACCCCGTCGCGGTGGTGCGTGGCTATGCCTATTCAGCGGCGTTCGATGCCGATCCGCAATTGCAGAAAGTCCCGGTGCATAACTTCGCCATGGCCGTGCGCATGCTGGCGGCGCAGCGGGTGCGGCTGACGTTGGAGGACGAATTCGTCGCCCGCTACTACCTGGCTCGGGAGTCCGCCACCGTGCGCAACGCGGTGGAGTTTTTGCCGGTGCCGCTGAGCGAAAACAGCCTGCACATTCTGGTTAGCCTGAAAAATCCTCAGCATCAGCAGATTGTTGCCGGGTTTGATCGGGAGATTGCCAGGATGAAAGTGGATGGCAGTTATGCGCGGTTGATGAAGCAGCACGGGATGTAGTGAGGCTAATGGCCCCTTCGCGAGCAAGCCCGCTCCCACATTCGACCGCATTCCAAAGGTGGAACTCGGCTGAATGTGGGAGCGGGCTTGCTCGCGAAGAGGGTTCAGGCTTCGCTGGTATCTTTGATCAGGTGAGCCGCCAACGTGCGCAACGGCCCCAGTTGCCGGCAGATCAGCGCCAATTGCGTCTGCACCAGCCGCTGCCCTTCATCAATCTCATCCGGCATCTGCTCCAGGTCCACTGCCAAGGCTTCCTCGGCATCACTCTGAATCGCGATCGGCTGCTTGTTCGCCAGCCCCGTGGCGATCTCGTCGATGCTCGCCGCCAGCGTCTTCCCGGCGCCTTCGATCAAGTGCTCGCGCACTTCCGCCGGCAGTTGGGTTTCCCGGTGGGCGCCCAGCCCCGACAGGTAGCTGAGCAGCGTGTGGGACAGCACCAGGAACCTGAACCCCACGTCCGCTTCCTTACGGAAATGCCCCGGCTCCATCAGCATGTTCGCCAGAGTGGTGGACAGCGCGGCGTCGGCGTTGTGGGCATTGCGCCGGGCGAGGCGGTAAGCCAGGTCGTCGCTTTTGCCCGCGGCGTACTGCTGCATGATCTGGCGCAGGTAGATGCTGTTGCAGGTCAGGGTATTGGCCAGCACCTTGTTCAGGCGCCGGCCCTGCCAGTCCGGCAGGAACAGGAACACCGCCAGCCCGGCGATCAGGCTGCCGAGCAAGGTATCGAACAGCCGTGGCAGGAACAGCCCGTAGCCGTCGCCCACCTGGTTGAAGCAGAACAGCACCATCAGCGTGATCGCGGCAGTCGCCAGGGTGTAGCGCGTGGTGCGGTTGATAAAGAACACCAGGCCCGCGGCGATGGCGAACATCGACTGGATCAGCGGGTTGGGGAACAGGTCGAACAGCGCCCAGGCGATGGTCAGGCCGATGGCTGTGCCGATGATCCGCTGGCCCAGCTTGCGCCGGGTGGCGCCGTAGTTTGGCTGGCACACGAACAGCGTGGTGAGGATGATCCAATAGCCTTGGGACGGGTGAATCAAGTGCACCATCCAGTAGCCGATACTCAGCGCCAGGGGCAGGCGCAGGGCATGGCGGAACAGCAACGAAGTCGGCGTCAACTGCGTGCGCAGGCGCGTCCACATTTCCTTGAGGTTGCGCGGTGCACGGTCCAGCAGGCTGCTGTCGGTGGCATCGGCCAGGCTGTCGGGGTTAGCGGCGTCGCCCAGCAGGCGGTCCAGGGTCGACAGGTTGGCCGCCAGGGCGCGCAGGGAGCGCAGCAGGCCGCGCCAGGCCGGGTTGCTCTGGATGCGCAGGTGTTCCAGGGAGGCGTTGAGGTCGCCCAGGGCTTCGGCGAAGCTGTCGTCATAAACGAACGGCTGGCGCATCTGGATCGATTCGGCCAGGGTCTGGCAGGCCTTGCCTTGCTGGCGCAACAGGCGCTGGCAGCGGAACAGCACGTCGCTGTGGAAGAAGGCTTCGGCGAGGGCGTTGTAAGGGTAGTGCGACGAGCTGGCGCGCTCGTGGATGTCCTGGGCCAGGAAGTACAGCTTGAGGTAGCGGCTGACCTTGGAGCCCGGGCGACCATTGCCGACCCGGTGCAGGATGATCTCTTTGGCGGCGTTCAGTGCTGCCACCACCCGGCCGTTCTGCTGCGCCAGTTCCAGGCGCCGCGCTTCCACATCCAGCTGACGGATTGGTTCGAACAGCGACGACTTGAGCTTGAGGTAGCGTCCCAGCTCGCGAAACAGTCGCGCCAGGCTCTGCTGCACCGGCTGGTTGGAAAACAACACCTGCCACAACACCGACAGCGCGCCATACCACGCGGCGCCGGCCACCAGCAGCAAGGGTTCATGCCAGAAGTCAGTGACGGCGCCGCCGCGCTGGTCCACGCCGATCATGGTGTAGACCGAGAGAATCAACGTCGCCGACGCGATCGCCCCATAACGCTCGCCGAGGGCACCGAGCATGGTCAGGCCGAAGCTGGAGAGCGCCAGGAAGATCGCGAAGATCCAGGGATATGGGAAAAGCAGTTCGACGGACAGTGCCGCAGTGCTGAAGCACACCAGTGTCACGGCCAGGGCGTTGAGCCGGCCTTGCCAGTTGTCATCGGTCTCGGCCAGGGCGCTGGCGATAATCCCCAGAAACAGCGGGATCAGCAGCGCCATTTCATTCTGGTACCAGCACAGCGCCATGCTGCCGGTCAGGGCGATGAATACCCGTACGCTGTAACTGAACTTGTCCAGTGCCCAAAGGCGCCGCATGGACTGCTTGAAGGAGGTCGATGACATGAAGTCTGGGGTCTTCCGGGACGATGCCGCTAAATTGAGCCAGTAATGACGCCACGGCAAGCGTGGCGATCACATCTGAGAGCAAAATTTATTCCGGTCATTACTTCCAAGCACACCACGAACCAAATGTGGGAGCGGGCTTGCTCGCGAAGGCGGTGTATCAGTCACTGATGTATTAGCTGACACTCCGCCTTCGCGAGCAAGCCCGCCCCCACATTTTTTTACCGCGTTCCGTCAGGCAAATTGGGCAGCGGCATAACCGGAAGCCCACGCCCACTGGAAATTGAACCCGCCCAGGTGACCGGTCACATCCAACACTTCGCCGATGAAGTACAGGCCGGGGCTTTTCAGGGATTCCATGGTCTTGGACGAGACTTCCCGGGTGTCCACGCCACCCAGGGTGACCTCGGCGGTGCGATAGCCTTCAGTGCCCGCCGGCACCAGTTGCCAGCGCCCCAGTTTGCCGGCGATGTCGGCAATCTCGGCGTGGGTGTACTGCTTCATCGGCTTGGAAACGAACCAGGTTTCGGCCAGCAGGTTGGCCATCTTCTTGGTGAAGATCTCACCCAGCAGGGTTTTCAGCTCGCTGTTCGGGCGCTCCACCTGTTGCGCTTGCAGCCAGGTGTGGGCGTCGTGGTCGGGCAGCAGGTTGATTTCCACGGTGTCGCCGGGTTCCCAGTAGGAGGAAATCTGCAGGATCGCCGGCCCGCTCAGGCCGCGGTGGGTAAACAGGATGTTCTCGCGAAAGCTTTGGTCGTTGCAGCTCACCAGGCAATCCACGGATGTACCGGACAGCTCGCCGCACAATTCCTTGAGCTGGTCGGTGATGGTGAACGGCACCAGCCCGGCGCGGGTTGGCAGCAGTTCATGGCCGAATTGCTTGGCCACTTGATAACCAAAGCCGGTGGCCCCCAGGGTCGGGATCGACAGCCCGCCGGTGGCGATCACCAGTGATTCGCAGCGCAACTCACCCAGGGTGGTTTGCAACTGATAGCCGCCATCGACCTTGGCAATCTCCTGCACCGAGGTGTCCAGGTGCATGCTCACGCCGACCTGGATGCACTCATCCAGCAGCATCCCGAGGATGTCGCTGGACTTGTTGTCGCAGAACAGCTGGCCGAGTTTTTTCTCGTGGTACGGCACGCCGTGCTTGGCCACCAGCCCGATGAAATCCCACTGGGTGTAGCGGGCCAGGGCGGACTTGCAGAAGTGCGCGTTGTGGGAGAGGAAGTTGGCAGGCTCCGTGTACATATTGGTGAAGTTGCAGCGGCCACCGCCGGACATCAGGATCTTTTTGCCGGCCTTGTTCGCGTGGTCGATCAACATCACCTTGCGCCCACGCCCGGCGGCGGTCAGCGCACACATCAAGCCTGCGGCGCCGGCGCCAATGATCACAACTTCGGTCGAGCGCACAGCCATGTCCTCATACAAATTCTGAATTGGAATACAGTCAAATGTGGGAGCGGGCTTGCTCGCGAATGCGGAGTGTCAGTCACCGAATCTGTCGACTGATATACCGCATTCGCGAGCAAGCCCGCTCCCACATTTTGATCTCGGTATAGCTTGAGATCTTTACAGGATACGCACGCGCAACGAACGGCCTTTGATCTTGCCGTCATTCAAACGCTGCAATGCCTGCTTGGCGATCCCGCGTTCCACGGCCACGAACGCCTGGAAATCAAAGATCGCGATCTTGCCGACCTGGGCCCCCGGAATCCCGGCTTCACCGGTCAGTGCGCCAAGGATATCGCCCGGGCGAACCTTGTCTTTACGGCCTGCGGCAATGCACAGGGTGCTCATCACCGGCAGCAACGGGCCGCCGCTTTGCGGCTTGAGGTTGTCCAACTGGTCCCAGTTCAGCGGCGACTTCTGCAACTGCTCGATGGCCTGGGCGCGGTGGGCTTCAGACGGGGCAACCAGGCTGATAGCGATGCCAGTCTCACCCGCGCGACCGGTACGGCCCACGCGGTGGATGTGGATTTCCGAGTCGCGGGCCAGTTCGACGTTGATCACCATGTCCAGTGCATCAATGTCCAGGCCACGGGCGGCAACGTCAGTGGCGACCAGTACCGAAGTACTGCGGTTGGCGAACATCGCCAGTACCTGGTCACGGTCGCGCTGTTCCAGGTCGCCATGCAGGCCAACGGCGGAGATGCCCTTGGCGGTCAGGTGATCCACGGTTTCCTGCACTTGCTGCTTGGTAAAGCAGAAGGCTACGCAGGACGCCGGGCGGAAATGCGCCAGGACCTTGGTCACCGCGTCCATGCGCTCTTCCGGGGAGATCTCGTAGAAGCGTTGCTCGATCTGGTCGTCCGAGTGGAACGCTTCGGCCTTGACCTGTTGCGGCGCGCGCATGAATTTCGAGGCCAGCTGCTTGATGCTCACCGGGTAGGTGGCCGAGAACAGCAGGGTCTGGCGGCGGGCCGGGGTCTTGCTGATGATGTCTTCGATGGCGTCGTAGAAGCCCATGTCGAGCATGCGGTCGGCTTCATCGAGGATCAGCGTGTTCAAGCCGTCCAAAACCAGCGAACCCTTGCGCAGGTGCTGCTGGATGCGGCCCGGGGTGCCAACGATGACGTGGGCGCCGTGCTCCAGGGAAGCGATCTGCGGGCCGAGGGACACGCCGCCGCACAGGGTCAGCACCTTGATGTTGTCTTCGGCGCGGGCCAGGCGACGGATTTCCTTGGCCACCTGGTCAGCCAGCTCGCGGGTCGGGCACATGACCAGTGCCTGGCAACCGAAGTAGCGCGGGTTGATCGGGTTCAGCAGGCCGATGCCGAAGGCTGCGGTCTTGCCGCTGCCGGTCTTGGCCTGGGCAATCAGGTCCAGCCCTTTGAGGATCACCGGCAAGCTTTGCGCCTGGATCTGCGTCATCTCGACATAACCCAGCGAGTCGAGGTTAGCCAGCATGGCGGCGGACAGGGGCAAAGTATTAAAAGCGGTGGCGATGGTAGTCACGGGACTGGCTCTGCAAAACAAAATGTCGCGCAGTGTACCAGCCTCGTGGGATTTTCCCTGCAAGTTCTAGACGAGAAGCCTGTTAATGCTCAATGTCGTGCTCACGGCTGACCACGCGTTTGCCGTCTTTTGGCGACAATTGCAGGAAGATCGCCGCCGCCAGCATCGCCATGATGCCCACGGTGACGAAGGTCAACTGGAACGCCCCAAGCACCGTGTCGACCCCGTCGTTGCCCACTTCGGCGGTAAAACCACCCAGCAGCGCACCGGCGCAGGCCACCCCAAGGCTCAGGGACAACTGCGCCACCACCGACAGCAAACTGTTGCCGCTGCTGGCCTGGGCGTCGTCGAGGTCGATCAGGGTCACGGTGTTCATCGCGGTGAATTGCAGCGAGTTGATCGCCCCGAGGATCGCCAGCATGCCCAGCAGCAACGGGTAGGGCGTGTGTTCGCTGACCAGGCCCATGCTCGCCAGCATGATGCCCAGCGCCAGGGTGTTGCCGGTGAGCACCACGCGATAGCCCAGGCGCTCGATCAGCGGCCGGGCGATGGACTTGGCAAACATCGCCGCCGCCGCCAGGGGCAGCATGCTCATCCCGGCTTCGGACGGTGAGTAACCGAGCGCCACCTGCAGCAACAGCGGCACCAGGAACGGCAACGCGCCGCTGCCCAGGCGAGCGAACAGGTTGCCGAGGATGCCCACCGCAAAGGTCCGGGTCTTGAACAGCACCGGCGAGAACAGCGGGTTGTCGATATGCCCGGCGCGCAGCCAGTAAGCCGCCAGGCACGCGAGGCCGCCGAACAGCAGCAACATCACCCGCAGGTGCGGCAGGTGCAATTCGCCGAGGCCTTCCATGGCGATAGTGATCAGCACCATCGCCGCGCCGAACAGCAGGAAACCCACGCCGTCGAACCGCGTACGTTCGCTGCCGCGCAGGTCGGGGATGAATTTCCAGACGGCGTAGCAGCCGATGATGCCCACCGGCAGGTTGATCAGGAAGATCCAGTGCCAGGTCAGGTATTGCACCATCCAGCCGCCCATGGTCGGGCCGAGCAGTGGGCCGAGCAGCCCGGGAATGGTGATGAAACCCATGATCCGCACCAGCTCCGAGCGCGGGTAGGCGCGCAGCACCACCAGCCTGCCCACCGGCAACATCAACGCACCGCCCAGGCCCTGGATCACCCGGGCGCCCACCAGCATGGTCAGCGTGCTGGAGAGCGCGCAGAGCAACGAGCCAATGCTGAACAGCATGATCGCGCCGAAGAAGATCTTCTTGGTGCCGAAGCGGTCGGCCACCCAGCCCGAGGCGGGAATCAGCAGGGCCACGGTGAGCATGTAGGCAATCACTACGCCTTGCATGCGCAAGGGGTTCTCCGCCAGGTCTCGAGCCATGGCCGGCAAGGCGGTGTTGAGAATCGTCCCATCCAGCGACTGCATGAAGAAGGCAATCGCTACCACCCAGGGTAGCCAGCGGGCGGTCTTGGCATCGAGAGGGGCGCGATTCGGCATGAGTTACCTTTTTGTTAGCAGCCTATGTGTCGGCGATTATGCGCCATCGGCAGCTCCTTTTCCCACTGGCGCTTCGTCTATATCTGACAACGCCACGTGTTTGCCCACCAGGAAATCAATCAGCGCGCGGTGCACGGCCAGGGCCGCTTCGCGGGATTCCAGGTCAAGCAAATGGCCAGTGTGCTCGGCGGTGGCGAAGCTGCTGCGGCCTACGTATTTCTTGAACAGTTGGGCTTCGTCTGCCGGGGTGTACTCGTCCAGCACGCCGTTGAGGAAGTGCACCGGGGTTTCGATCCGGGTCAGTTGCGGCAGGTAGTTGCCGTCACCCAGCGCCAGCACCTGATGGATATGGAAGCGTGCCTGGCGATACTCGGTGGTGGCCATGGTCGACAGGTGCCGGTGATTGTTGCGCTTGAGCCGGGGCGACAGGTATTTGCCCACGGTTTCATTCAGCAGATGGCCGACGGCAGATTTGTCATCGGCCTCGATCAGCACGCGCACCCGCTCTACGTATTCGAGCATGGCCTGGTTGAGGTTGGGCGCCAGTGCCATCACCACCGAGCTTTCAATCGACGGCGGGTTGTGGGCGAGGGTCAGCAGCGTGGAAATCCCGCCCCATGAGGCAGACACCAGGTGGTTGACCTCAAAGCGTTCCACCAGAGCGCGCAGGATCTGCACTTCATCGTCCTTGGTCACAAGGTCGAGGTCGGTGTTGTGCGGGCGTGAATAGCCGGAGAACGGCAGGTCGAACATCAGCACATTGAAGTGCTCGGACAGGCACTTGCTGGTGCGTGCAAACGAGCGGGTGGTGGACAGCGCGCCGTTGACCAACAGCACGGTTTTCTTCTCTGGGTTGTTACCAAGCTGCTCTACGTGAACGTTGTAGTGCTTGAACAGCTTTTCAATGACAAAACTTCCATGGTTCATGTCAACGCTCCAGCTTGCCCTATCCCGGGCAAGGTCGTGCATCACTTGCGTGCAAGTGGGTTGAGGACGGCGGGGTGTTGTTTGAGTTTTTTTACCGCGCGGACGTGGCTAGGTGCCACCAACCTTTATAACGAGGTTTTTCGCGAGCGACAACTGGCCGGACGGCCAGGTGTCTGGAGTGGGGCTTTGAGGATGAACCGAATCAAAATGTGGAATGCGATCAACTGTGGGAGCGGGCTTGCTCGCGAATGCGGTGCCTCAGTCACAGATGTAGTGGCTGACACGCCGCATTCGCGAGCAAGCCCGCTCCCACATGGGTTTTGCGTTGCTTATAAGGTCAGGGTCAGGCGTTTTACCAGCGCCCCCGGCAGCAGATTGGATGACGTATTGCGCTGGCTATACGTACTCGCCGACAGCAGCAATTCCCGATCAGCGGTCAGCGCTTCCAGTTGCGAGCCCAGCAGGCTGTACACGCTGTCATCAAAACGCATGGTGCTGACCGGCGCCTTGATCTCGCCGTCTTCGACCCAGAACGTGGCGAAGCGGGTCATGCCGGTCAGGCGCGCGGCGGGCTGGTCGGAGTAGTTCAGGTACCACAGGTTGCTGATGTACAAGCCGGTGCCCAATTGCTTGAGGATATCGGACTGGGCCAGGTCGCCGGCCGCCATCTGCAGGGCGCTTGGAGATTCATCGCCGCTGGCGCCATTGGTGCTCAAGCCGTATTCGGCGGCACTGCGGGAGTTCACCAATTGGCCTTCAGCCTTGCCGGCATTGATCAGCTTCACATCACTGCGCGGATAGCCGTCACGGGAAAACGCCGAACTCAGGGAGCCGCTGACCTGTTCGTCCAGGGTCACCAGCGGGCTCAAGGACTGATCACCGCCATACAACCGTTGCAACGGGCTGCCTTTGCTGGCGATGGCCTGGGCGGAAAACCCGCCCCAGGTCAGCATGCTGATGATCTCTTCCATGGCCGCCGGTGCCAGGTAGGCGCGGTATTGCCCCGGTGCCAGCGGGTGCAGCGGGCGACCAAGGTATTCCAGTTGCTCACGGGCCTGCTTGAAACGCTGGGCGAAGGCCACGCTGTCCCAATCGTTGCCGGCGTAGCTGGCTTTCACCGCTTCACCGTTGGCGTGGAACAGGCTGAAGTCGAAGTTGAAACTGTTGGCCTGGTGCCAGCCGAAGGCGCCTGATGAACTGGCGAAACCACGGCTGATAGGGCCGGCGGCGTAGAAGCCGACCATGTCCACACCTTCAGCGGCCAGGCTGACTGCTTCCAGCACCTGGGCCAGGTCCGGCAGCGGTCGGTCCTGCTGGTCCTTGTTTTGCCAGGCGTTGTGGTTGAGCAGCAGGTACGGATCCTGGGGCAACAACGGCAAGGTCTCGCGCAGTTGTTGCAGGCCGTCGGCCAGGCGCTGGCGATCCAGTTCAGGCTCGCCCGCCAGGGTGATACCGAGGTCGGCGTGGCGCCCGTCGTTGATCAGCTTCAGGTTCAGGCTGGCCTGTTGCACCTGGCCGGCCTGGCGCACTTTGCCGTGGTTGAAACGCACAAACTCGGAGGACTCGTCGGCGTAGCCGAGGTGGAATTGTTCGTGGTCGGTGATGGCCTGCTTGAGCCAATCCACCAGGGCTTTGAAATTATTCATCAGGCGTCTCCCCCGAACACGTCCACGTTGCTGAACACACAGGCCGGCGACGCATGGCCGACGCGGATCACCTGGTTGGGTTCGCCCTTGCCGCAGTTCGGCGTGCCCAGCACCTTGAAGGTGCTGGCGTCGCCGACGGCGCTGAGGTTGCGCCAGAACTGCGCGGAAATCGCCCGGTAGTTGGGGTTCTTCACCACGCCTTTGAGTTCGCCGTTTTCAATCAACTGGCCCCACTCGCAGCCAAACTGGAATTTGTTGCGTGCATCGTCAATCGACCACGAACGGTTGGTGGACATCAGGATGCCGTTCTCGATGCCGCCAATCAGCTGCGTCATGTTCTGGTCGCCGGCCTCGATATTCAGGTTGGCCATGCGGTCGATCGGCGCGCGGTTCCAGCTGCAGGCGCGGCTGTTGGCCACGCCTTGCATGCCGGCGCGGTATTGCGACAACGCACCGCCCAACGGCTTGAGCAGCAAGCCTTCGCGGATCAGGAATTGTTTGCTGGCCTTCGTGCCGTCGTCGTCATGCCCATAGCTGGCGAGCTGCTCGGGAATGTCCGGATCGAAGGTCACGTTCAGCAGGTTGGAGCCGTATTGCAGGTGACCGAAATCGCTGGCCTTGACGAAGCTGGTGCCGGCGTAATTGCGCTCGTCGCCCAGGATGCGGTCCAGTTCCAGCGGGTGGCCGATGGATTCGTGGATCTGCAGGATCATCTGGTCGGGCGTCAGCAGCAGGTCGCGTTTGCCGTTGGGCGTGTTTGGCGCCAACAGTAATTGCAGGGCGCTGTCTGCGACTTTTGGGGCCGCGCCCACCAGGCCGAAGCGGCTGATCACGTCAAAGCCGCCTTGCTGGCCGAAGTTGGTGCCGCCCAGGGTGCGGGTCTGGCTGTCATTGCCGTCGTAGGCCGTGACGTTGACACCCGGGAACACAAACCGCTGGGCCTGGCGCAGTTCGGCGCCGGCGCTGTTGAGGTAGATCTGTTCGACGTGGGTGGTGCCCAGGCTGACTTCCCAGTTCACCAGGCGCTCGTCCTTGGGCACGGCGGCCGATTCGGCGCCGAGCAGTTGGTAGCAGTCGCTCAGGGACGGGAAGGGCTGGTCGAGGCTCGGCGACAGGTAGTCGGCAATGTCGCTGGACACTGGCTGGTCGCGCAGGTCGAGCAGGGCGTGGGGCTTGATGAGCCGGGCTTGCTGTTCGGCGCGCTCAAGGGCGGCTTGCAGGCCGGGCAGGGAAATGTCGTGAGTGGCGGCGTAGGCTTCGACGCCATTGAGGCGCACGGTGAGCATCGCGCCTTCGTCCTGGCTGAGGTGTGGCGGCTCGGCGACGTTCTTGCGTACCGACAGGTACTGGCCGGACTCGCGGACGTAGCGCAGGGAAAAGAATTCGGCGGTAGTGCGCAGGGCACTGAACTGCTTTTTGAGTGTGGCGTGGTGTTCGAACATGGGGCCTTCCTTGTGGGCGGCTCGGCGCGGGCAGGCAAACAGAGTAGGCCTGGGCTGGGAGCTGATCAAGGAAAGTGTAGGCGGGCGGGAGGTCTTGCGGTGTCAGATCGGGCCTCTTCGGGAGCAAGCCCCCTCCCACATTTGATCGGGTTCACACGATCAAAAATGTGGGAGCGGGCTTGCTCGCGAAGGGAGCACCTCGGTCCATCAGTTACTGCGCTGTAGGACCCACTTCACGCATCGGCTTGCCACGCACCGGCGCATCGCCTGCCACGTAGTAATCCGCAGTGCTGCGCGGCAGTGGCTTGCGGCCACGGATCTTGTCGGCGATTTTCTCGGCGATCATGATCGTCGGCGCGTTCAGGTTGCCGGTGGTGATGATCGGCATGATCGACGCGTCAACTACGCGCAGACCCTGCATGCCATGCACACGGCCTTCGGCGTCAACCACGGCCATCTCGTCGGTGCCCATCTTGCACGAGCAGGACGGGTGGAACGCGGTCTCGGCGTGCTCACGGATAAACTTGTCCAGTTGCTCGTCGGTCTGTACGTCGATACCCGGGCTGATTTCGCGGCCACGGTATTGGTCCAGTGCCGGCTGCTGCATGATTTCACGGGTCAGGCGGATGCCGTCGCGGAATTCCTGCCAGTCCTGTTCAGTAGACATGTAGTTGAAGAGGATGCTCGGGTATTCCCGTGGGTTCTTCGACTTCAGCTGCACGCGGCCACGGCTCGGCGAACGCATGGAACCCATGTGCGCCTGGAAACCGTGCTCTTTCACACCGTTGCTGCCGTTGTAGTTAATCGCTACCGGCAGGAAGTGATACTGGATGTTCGGCCAATCGAACTCTTCACGGGTACGGATGAAACCGCCCGCTTCGAACTGGTTGCTGGCGCCGATGCCGGTGCCGTTGAACAGCCACTCGGCACCAATGGCCGGCTGGTTGTACCAGAGCAGCGACGGGTACAGCGAGACCGGTTGGGTGCACGCGTATTGCAGGTACAGCTCAAGGTGATCCTGCAGGTTTTCGCCGACGCCAGGCAGGTCGTGGACCACCGGAATGTCGAGGCTTTCCAGCAGTTTCGCCGGGCCAACACCGGAGCGTTGCAGCAGTTGCGGCGAAGCGATTGCGCCGCTGCACACCAGGACTTCCTTGCGGGCACGGGCTTCAACACGTTCTTCGGCAGCACCGATCAGGTAGCGAACGCCAACGGCGCGCTTGCCTTCGAACAGGACTTTGTCGGTCAGGGCATGGGTGACGATGGTCAGCGTCGAGCGCTTCTTGGCCGTGTCCAGGTAACCGCGAGCGGTGCTGGCGCGACGACCGTTTGGCGTCACGGTACGGTCCATCGGGCCGAAGCCTTCCTGCTGGTAGCCGTTCAAGTCTTCGGTACGTGGGTAACCGGCCTGTACGCCGGCTTCAACCATCGCGTGGAACAGCGGGTTGTTGCCGGCCTTTGGCGTGGTCACGCTGACCGGGCCGTCGCCACCGTGGTAGTCGTTCGGGCCGATGTCGCGGGTTTCGGCTTTACGGAAATACGGCAGGCAGTCCAGGTAGGTCCAGTCTTCCAGGCCCGGCAGTTTCGACCAGTTGTCGTAGTCCATCGCGTTGCCGCGGATGTAGCACATGCCGTTGATCAGCGAGGAGCCGCCGAGGCCCTTGCCGCGACCGCACTCCATCCGGCGGCCGTCCATGTGTGGCTCTGGATCGGTTTCGTAGGCCCAGTTATAGCGGCGGCCTTGCAGCGGGAACGCCAGGGCGGCTGGCATCTGGGTACGGAAATCGAAACGATAGTCCGGGCCGCCGGCTTCCAGCAGCAGGACGGTGACGCCTTCGTCTTCGGTCAGACGGGTCGCCAGGGTGTTACCGGCAGAGCCGGCACCCACAATGATGTAGTCGTATTCTTGGGACATTAAATGCACCCTCGTGAAAGTTGGTTCAGGCTGCTTTTGTGGCGAGGGAGCTTGCTCCCGTTCGACTGCGCAGCAGTCGCAAAGTCAGCGCTCGAGTTCTGTCTGAAAGAACTGCGGTACCTGGCATGGGGCTGCTTCGCGGCCCGACGGGAGCAAGCCCCCTCGCCACATGGGCCATGCCAGGCTCAATCAGGTTTTAGAACACCGAGGCGTAGTCGCCCAGCTCAACCTGTACCGATTTGATGCGAGTGAAGTTGTTCAGCGAGCTGATCCCGTTTTCACGGCCCACGCCCGACTGCTTGTAGCCGCCCACCGGCATCTTCGCGTCGGACTCGCCCCAGGCGTTGATCCAGCAGATACCGGCTTCCAGCTGATGAATCACGCGGTGGGCGCGGTTCAGGTCCTTGGTCACCAGGCCAGCGGCCAGGCCGAAGTCGGTGTCGTTGGCGCGGCGGATCACTTCTTCTTCGGTGTCGTAGGTGAGGATGCTCATCACCGGGCCGAAGATTTCTTCACGGACGATGGTCATTTCGTCGGTGCAGTCAGTGAACACGGTCGGGGCCACGTAGGCACCCTTGGCGAATTCACCGTCGGTCAGACGGTCGCCGCCGCACAGCACGCGGGCGCCTTCTTCTTTACCTTTGGCGATGTAGCCGAGCACGCTTTCCATGTGGGCGAAGCTGACCAGCGGGCCGAAGTTGGTGTTTTCATCTTCCGGGTTGCCGATGCGGATGCGGGCAACGCGCTCGGCGATCTTGGCTTCGAACGCGCCTTTGAGGGCGGTCGGAACGAACACGCGGGTGCCGTTGGTGCAGACCTGGCCCGAGCTGTAGAAGTTGGCCATCATCGCGATGTCGGCGGCGCGGTCGAGGTCGGCGTCGTCGAAAATGATCAGCGGGGATTTGCCGCCCAGTTCCATGGTGACTTCCTTGAGCGAAGAGCTCGAAGCGCTGGCCATGACTTTCTTGCCGGTGTCGGTGCCGCCGGTGAAGGAGACTTTCTCGATGCGCGGGTGTTCGGTCAGCCAGGTGCCGACTTCACGGCCGCTGCCGGTCAGGACGTTGAACACGCCATCCGGAACGCCGGCGGCGGTGTAGATTTCAGCCAGTTTCAGGGTGGTCAGCGAGGTGACTTCGCTTGGCTTGAAGATCATCGCGTTACCGGCCGCCAGGGCAGGTGCGGATTTCCACAGGGCGATCTGGATCGGGTAGTTCCATGCGCCGATACCGGCCACGACGCCCAGCGGCTCGCGACGGGTGTAGACGAAAGAAGTGTCACGCAGCGGGATCTGCTCGCCTTCGATGGCGGGCACCAGGCCTGCGTAGTATTCCAGCACGTCAGCGCCGGTGACGATGTCGACGTATTGGGTTTCGGAATACGGCTTGCCGGTGTCCAGGGTTTCCAGGGCGGCCAGTTCGTCGTTGCGCTCACGCAGGATGTCGACGGCACGACGCAGGATGCGCGAACGCTCCATGGCAGTCATGGCGGCCCAGATTTTCTGGCCCTTTTCGGCGCTGACCACAGCGCGCTCGACGTCTTCTTTGGTGGCGCGTTGCACGTTGGCGAGAACTTCACCGTTAGCCGGGTTGATGGCTTCGAAAGTGGCATCGCTGCCAGCGTCGGAGTAGCCGCCGTTAATGTAGAGTTTTTGCAGTTCGAAACGGGCCATAAAGTCCTCGCAAGTGCATTAGTGGTTGGCGCGGTTCGGGAGTTGAGCGTTTATGTGTGCTCTAACTCACCTGCTTGGCCAATTGGAAATCCATGTATTCGTAAGCGATCCGTTGCGCCTGCTCCGTGTCGAAAGCGTCTCCCGACAGGGCGCCGCGCAACCACAAACCGTCGATCAGGGCCGCCAGGCCTCGGGCTGCGCTGCGTGCCTCGGGCAACGGCAACGCTCGGCGGAACTGGCAACACAGGTTGGAATACAGACGGTGATCGTTGATCCGCTGCAGCCTGTGCAATGACGGGTGGTGCATGCTGGTGGCCCAGAAGGCCAGCCAGGTTTTCATAGCCGGGCCGTTGACTTGGCTGGCGTCGAAGTTGCCTTCGATGATCACCTGAAGATGGGCCCGCGGGCTGTCATCTTTCAGCGCCAACCGGCGCTCGGTGACGTTCTCGATCAGCACGTTCATCAGGTACCGCATCGTGGCGGCGATCAGGCCATTCTTGTCCTGAAAATAGTGACTGATGATGCCATTCGAGACACCGGCCAGACGGGCGATCAGCGCAATGCTGGCATCCCCCATTCCGACCTGATCGACGGCCGTCAATGTGGCTTCGATCAACTGCTGGCGGCGTATGGGTTGCATACCGACCTTGGGCATCGTGCACCTCTCCTTAGGCCTGCCAACGGGCGATAAACGTCCGTCGGCTTGAGGGCCAGTCTATTTTGTTTTGATTGAACGTTCAATCAACAAAGAATAAGATCTGCGACAAATGGTCGCTGCCTACAGGTATTTCCTACGTGCATGTGGCGCCACCTGACATCGGGAAAACCCATGAAACAGCCCGGCACAGCGGTTCGCCGGGGGTTTATGGTTTTTCGGGGTGTCTTTATACACCCGTCCGTCGACTGCCGAAAAATCGATGGCTCGGGTCAAGCGTTGCCTTGTGTTTCTCTGCACTGCCCGGAGCATCTGTGCCATGAGTTCTGCCTCTCTTATAAAGACCCCGCCAGAAAAGGTGCGGGTCAACGGTTGGGTGTTCTACACCTCCACCGCGCTGATTCTGTTGTTGACCGCGATTCTGATCATCGCCCCGCAGGAAGCCGGCAGGATGCTCGGTGTGGCCCAAGCCTGGTTGTCGAAAAGCTTTGGCTGGTACTACATGGTCGTGATCGCCGCCTACCTGGTGTTTGTGGTGGGCCTGGCGTTTTCGTCCTATGGCAAATTGAAACTGGGCAGCAAGGACGACACCCCGGACTTCAGCTACGGCGCCTGGGCCGGCATGCTCTTCTCGTCGGGCATCGGCATCTCGCTGCTGTACTTCGGCGCCTCCGAGCCGCTGGACCACTACTTCAACCCGCCTGAAGGCGCGTCGGCCACCGGCGAAGCTGCACGCCAGGCGTTGCAGTTGACGTTCCTGCACTGGGGCCTGCACGGCTGGGCGATCTACGCACTGGTCGGCCTGGCCGTGGCGTACTTTGCCTACCGTCATAACCAGCCGCTGGCCCTGCGCTCGGCGCTGTACCCGCTGGTGGGCGAGCGTTGGGTCAAAGGCGCGGCCGGTCACGCGGTGGACGGCTTCGGCATGTTCGTGACCCTGCTGGGCCTGGTGACGAACCTGGGGATTGGCTCGATGCAAGTGTCGTCCGGGCTGGAAAACCTGTTCGGCATGCAGCACAGCAACACCAACCTGCTGATCGTGATCATCGTGATGAGCACCGTGGCGACCATTGCCGCCGTGTCGGGTGTGGAGAACGGCATTCGCCGCCTGTCCAACCTGAACATCGTGCTGTTCAGCGGCCTGCTGATTTTCGTGCTGCTGTTCGGCCCGACCCTGCACCTGCTCAACGGCTTCGTGCAGAACATCGGCGACTACATGAACGGCATCGTGCTGAAGACCTTCGACCTGTACGTGTACGAAGGCGACGCCGACAAGACCGAACGCTGGATGGGCCTGTGGACCCTGTTCTACTGGGCCTGGTGGATTTCCTGGGCGCCATTCGTGGGCATGTTCATCGCGCGTATTTCCCGTGGTCGCACGGTGCGTGAACTGGTGGCCGGCGTGCTGCTGATCCCACTGGGCTTCACCCTGGCGTGGCTGTCGATCTTCGGCAACTCGGCCCTGGACCTGGTGGTGAACCATGGCGCGGTGGAGTTGGGCAAGACGGCGCTGGAACAGCCGTCCATGGCGATCTACCAACTGCTTGAGCATTACCCGGCGTCGAAAATCGTCATCGGTGTGTCGATCTTCGTCGGCTTCGTATTGTTCCTGACCCCGGCGGATTCCGGCGCGGTGATGATGGCGAACCTGTCCTGCAAGGGCGGCAACGTTGACGAAGATGCGCCGCACTGGCTGCGGATTTTCTGGTCGGCGGTGATCACCCTGGTGACCATCGGCCTGCTGTTCGCCGGTAACTTCGAAGCCATGCAAACCATGGTGGTGCTGGCGGGCTTGCCGTTCTCGGTGGTGCTGGTGTTCTTCATGTTCGGCCTGCACAAGGCGATGCGCCAGGACGTGGCGATCGAGTTGGAGCAGGCGCAGTTGGCCGAGCGTGGTCGGCGTGGTTTCAGCGAGCGTTTGACTGCCCTGGACCTGCAACCGAGCCAGGGTACCGTGCAACGCTTTATGGACAAGCACGTCACGCCGGCGTTGGAAGAAGCGGCGACTGCGTTGCGTGACCAGGGGCTGGAAGTGCAGACCCTGCTGGGCAAATCCAAGCGCTGCATTGGTGTGCGCATCGAGATGCAAGAGGGCAATCCGTTTGTCTACGAGGTCAGCCTGGATGCTTATTCGTCGGCACCGAACGACTTGCCCGAGGAAGAACGCACGCGCTACTACCGCGCCGAGGTTTACCTGCACAACGGGCCTCAGGAATACGACCTGATGGGCTTCACCCAGGAGCAGATCACCCGGGACGTGCTCGATCAGTTTGAAAGCCATCGGCAGCTCCTTGGCCGTGTCTATAGCTGAGTGTTGAAAGGACAGGTGGTGTCGTTACTGACACCACCTGAGCAAAATGTGGGAGCGGGCTTGCTCGCGAATGCGCAGTGTCAGTCAGTACATCTGACACTGATACACCGCATTCGCGAGCAAGCCCGCTCTCACATTTATTTTGTGGTGTCTGTTAGCCCAGGTTCTTGCCCAAAAGGGCGTGATAGAGCTCGCTGTCACCCAGAATCCCCACCACCTTGTTGTCGTCCTGCAGCACCAGCTTGTTGCCTGTCTGGTACCGAATCTGCAACGCATCGCGCATCCCGATATTCGAATCCACCAGCGTCGGCATCCGGCCCAGGCCCTCCACCGATTGCCCCGGTGCCCAGTTCTGCAAGTTCAGCACCGAACCGTTCTGCCGCGCGCCCTTGATGGTGTTGCCTTCGGCCAGGTCCAGCCACGAGTCACCGCCCGGGTCCAGGCTGATGGAGCCGTTGACGTGGGTGCAGTTATCCACCGTGCGCATCAGGCTGCGGCCACACAGCACATTCAGCGGGTTGGTGTGGGCCACGAAGGTCCGCACATAGTCATCCGCCGGGTTCAGCACGATCTCTTCCGGCACGCTGTACTGGATGATCCGCCCGTCTTTCATGATCGCGATGCGGCTGCCGAGTTTCAGCGCCTCATCCAGGTCGTGGCTCACGAATACGATGGTCTTGCTCAGCTTGCGTTGCAGCTCCAGCAACTCATCCTGCAAGCCCTGGCGGATCAGCGGGTCGAGTGCCGAGAAGGGTTCGTCCATCAACAGGATATCGGCGTCCATCGCCAATGCGCGGGCCAGGCCGACACGCTGCTGCATGCCACCGGAAAGCTCGTCGGGCTTCTTGTTGCGCCACTGCGACAGGCCCACCAGTTCCAGCTTGTCGTCCACCAGCTTGCGTCGTTCTTTCTCCGGGCGGCCCTGCATCTCCAGGCCGAAGCTGATGTTCTCGCGCACCGTCAGCCAGGGCATCAGGGCGAACTTCTGGAACACCATGGCGATGCGCTGGGTGCGCATCATTTTCAGCTCGGCGGGGGTGCAGGATGCGATGTCGATCTGGCGACCCTCATGCTCCACAAACAGCTTGCCGCGGCTGACGGTGTTCAAGCCATTGATGCAGCGCAACAAGCTCGACTTGCCCGAACCGGACAGGCCCATCAGCACGCAGATCTCGCCTTTCTCGACATCCAGGCTGGCGTTTTCAACGCCGACAATCTGCCCGGTCTTTTTCAGGATCTCGTTGCGCGTCATGCCCTGGTCCAGCAGCTTGAGCGCCTCGCGTGGGTCTTTGGAGAAGATCACGTCGACATTTTCGAATCGGATAATGCTCATGCATCACCCCCTACTTTGGCGTCGGGTTGTTTGCAGATGCGGTCGAGCATGATGGCCAGCAGTACGATCGCCAGGCCGGCTTCAAAGCCCAGGGCGATGTCGGCGGTGTTCAGCGCGTTGACCACCGGTTTGCCGAGGCCGTCGGCGCCCACCAGGGCCGCGATCACCACCATCGACAACGACAGCATGATGCATTGGGTAATGCCGGCGGCGATGCTCGGCATGGCGTGGGGCAGTTCGATCCGCGAGAGCAACTGACGGCGCGAGCAGCCAAAGGCCTTGCCGGCGTCCATCAACTCTTGCGGTACATCACGGATACCCAGGTAAGTCAGACGGATAGGCGCGGCAATCGCAAACACCACCGTGGAAATCAGCCCGGGCACCACACCCAGCCCGAAGAGGGTCAGGGTAGGGATGAGGTAGACGAAGGTCGGTACGGTCTGCATCAGATCGAGCACCGGCCGCATCAGGGTGTAGAACATCGGTTTGTGCGCGGCAACAATGCCCAGCGGCACGCCGATCACCACGCAGACCAGGGTGGCGAACAGCACTTGCGCCAGGGTCTCCATGGTTTCCTGCCAGTACCCCAGGTTGAGGATCAGCAGGAAGGAGGCGATGACAAAAACGGTCAGGCCCCATTTGCGTTGAATGAAGTGAGCGAGCAGCGCAATCAGACCGATCAATGCCAGTGGATTGAACCAGGTCAGCGCGAACGTCACGCCGTGGATCATCGTTTCCAGGGTCGATGCGATTGCGTCGAAGTAGGCGGCCCCGTGTTGGGTCAACCACTCAACGAAGGCAGCGATGTACTGGCCTAGCGGGATTTTATGTTCAGTCAGCATGGTAGTGAATGTCCACATGCGAAGAGGAAAAACATCCCGGGCCAGCGTACCGGCCCGGGGTCAGCGGTTACTTGGCGAGGTAAGCTTTGACGGCCTCCAGTCCTGGTTTGCCATCGACCGTGGTGACACCGGCGAGCCAGGTGTCGAGCACTTGCGGGTTCTTCTTCAGCCACGCCTTGGCGGCGGCGTCAGGCTTCATTTTGTCGTCCAGGACATTACCCATCAGGGTGCTTTCCATGTTCAGGGTGAACGACAGGTTTTTCAGCAACTGGCCCACGTTGCTGCATTCCTGGGTGTAGCCCTTGCGGACGTTGGTGTAGATGGTGGCCTGGCCGTAGTTGGGGCCGAATGAATCATCACCCCCGGTCAGGTACTTCATCTTGAAGCGGGTGTTCATCGGGTGCGGTTCCCAGCCGAGGAACACGATGGCCTGGTCGCGCTTGGTGGCGCGTTCCACCTGCGAAAGCATCCCGGCTTCGCTGGATTCGACCACTTTGAAACCGGCGGTTTTCAGGCCGAAAGCGTCCTTGTCGATGAGGGTCTGGATGGTCCGGTTGCCGTCGTTGCCCGGCTCGATCCCGTAGATCTTGCCGCCCAGCTCATCCTTGAATTTGACGATGTCGGCGAAGTCTTTCAGGCCCTTGTTGTACAGCGCTTCCGGTACGGCCAGGGTGTACTTGGCGTTTTCCAGGTTGGCGCGCACGGTTTCCACGGTGCCGGCATCACGGTACTGCTTGATGTCGTTTTCCATGGTCGGCATCCAGTTGCCGAGGAAGATGTCCATGTTCTTGCCGTCGGCCAGGGACTTGTAGGTCACGGGTACTGAAATCATCGTGGTGCGGGGTTTGTAGCCGAGGCCCTTGAGGACTTCGCTGGTGGTGGCCGTGGTGACGGTGATGTCGGTCCAGCCGACATCGGAGAAGTTGACGGTCTGGCATTGCGCCGGTTCTGCAGCGTGAGCCACGACTGGCAGACTCAGCATGGCGGCCAACAACAACGACGGGGAACCTTTCATGGGGGTGGACTCCTGGTGTTTTTCTGGCGGCAATAACACCGCGCTTATAGGTGTTGCGGTTGGGCGTGCGGCACAGCTCTGCCACGCAACTGTGCAAACGAGTCGAGACTGATCATGTACCAGTGAAAATCTGACGCCTACAGGGGGCGTCGTATCCAGTACAGGGATGGTCGTATCCAGTGTCGGTGACGTCGCTTACAGATTTTTTCCACGGCAAAACTGCACTTTTTACCGATCTGCACCGCAAAAAACGGCCAAAACGTCGCCTTCCACAACAGCGGCGCTGATGAGCATGGGTACGTCGGTGTGAGACGCCGTGAGCGCCAGCAAAAGCTTGATGATGGCCGCATCTGGGCGGATTGCGACATGAGCGTAGCAGCTCCGTCACCAGGCGTTATGTGCGCCTGGCCTGTGCTCATCGAGGAGTTTCACGGCAATGGCTATCAGCGTTTTCGACCTGTTCAAGATCGGCATTGGGCCTTCGAGTTCTCACACCGTCGGCCCCATGCGCGCCGCGGCGTTGTTCGTTCAAGGATTACGTGAACGTGATGTGTTGGAACAAGTCAGGCGCGTCGAAGTTCAGCTGTATGGCTCCTTATCGGCCACGGGCATCGGTCACGGCAGCGACAACGCGGTGATCATGGGCCTGATGGGCGAGTGGCCGGACGCGATCGATCCGTCACAGATCGGCATCCGCATCGAAACCCTGCGCGAGACCAACACCCTGCTGCTGGACGCACGTTTGCCGGTGCCTTTCTTATGGGCGCGGGACATGCGCCTGATCGACGAAAACCTGCCGTTCCACCCCAATGCCATGACCCTGGTGGTGTTCGGTGATAACGGCGAGCTGCACCGCGACACCTACTACTCGGTGGGCGGCGGATTCGTGGTGGATGAAGCCCAGGCCAAAAGCGGCGTGGCGGACATGGACCGCACCGAGCTGCCCTATGATTTTTCCAGTGCGGTGGAACTGCTGCAGCTGTGCAAGACCCACAACCTGCGCGTCGCTGAGCTGATGTTGGCGAACGAAAAAACCTGGCGCTCGGAAGAAGAAATCCGCAGCGGCCTGATGAAGCTTTGGCGCGCCATGCAGGATTGCGTGGAGCAAGGCCTAAAGCACGAAGGCATCCTTCCCGGCGGCCTCAATGTAAGGCGCCGTGCAGCCAAGTTGCACCGCAGCTTGCAGGAGCTGGGCAAGCCGAACGTGATCGGCTCGACCTTGAGCGCGATGGAATGGGTCAACCTGTTCGCCCTGGCGGTGAATGAAGAAAACGCCGCCGGCGGGCGCATGGTCACGGCACCGACCAACGGCGCGGCGGGGATCATCCCGGCGGTGCTGCACTACTTCATGAAGTTCAGCGAAGAAGTGACCGAGGCCAACGTGGTCGACTATTTCCTCGGCGCGGCGGCGGTGGGCATCCTGTGTAAGAAGAACGCGTCGATCTCGGGTGCCGAAGTCGGCTGCCAGGGTGAAGTCGGCTCGGCGTGCGCCATGGCGGCGGCGGGGTTGGCGGAGATCCTCGGTGCGACGCCGGAGCAGTTATGCAACGCGGCGGAGATCGGGCTGGAGCACAACCTCGGCCTGACCTGCGACCCGGTAGGCGGGCTGGTGCAGGTGCCGTGCATCGAGCGTAATGCGATTGCCGCGGTGAAGGCGATCAACGCGGCGCAGATGGCGCTGCGGGGGGATGGCCAGCACTTCATCTCGCTGGACCGGGTGATCCGCACCATGCGCGATACCGGGGCGGATATGCATGACAAGTACAAGGAAACATCGCGGGGTGGGTTGGCGGTGAGTGCGGTGGAGTGTTGATCCGGAAAGACCGCGTCGCCTGCATTCGCGAGCAAGCCCGCTCCCACATTCGACCGAGTTCCTACTGAAAAAACGCGGTCAAGTGTGGGAGCGGGCTTGCTCGCGAATGCGGTAGACCGGGCAACACTGCTCATAAAGTGAACACCAGAACCAAAAGCGCCACCTTTTAGCGCGTCGCAATTAGATAAGTAGCTCCCGAACGATTTCCCCTCATGACCATCGGTCACCCGTGCTTGTGGTGACAGACTTTTCCCACGTCGTTTCTCTCCCTTCCCACAAGTGCTACCGATCTGCTCACACACCTTGAGCCTGCGTTCTCTCACGTCTTTTCTGGGTCATATCCCCCACTCCATGCGCGGGCTTATATAGACACGTCATGAGGTCGTTTTCAGGAGTTATTGAATACGCATTCAACTTTAGGCATGGCATTTGCTCTATCAATACAAAGCCTCTCGCCATAGGAGTTTCCTTAAGGCGATGAGCGCAATAACAAGAGCCTCGCCTGAGGCCATCACCCGCTTTGTGTGAGGAGATACCGCGATGACGTCGTTCAACTCCGGGGCTCAACCCCAGAACCGTGCGCCTCAATCCATCGGCTTTTTGCTGCTGGACAATTTCACGCTGATTTCCCTGGCCTCCGCAGTCGAACCCCTGCGCATGGCCAACCAACTCTCCGGCCGCGAGCTGTATCGCTGGACGACGTTGAGTGTGGACGGAAACCAGGTGTGGGCCAGCGACGGTCTGCAAATCACCCCCGATGCTTCCATGCACAAAGCCCCGGCCCTGGACACCGTGATCGTCTGTGGCGGCGTGGGTATCCAGCGCACCGTGACCCGTGAACATGTGTCGTGGCTGCAAAGCCAGGCGCGCCAATCCCGTCGCCTTGGCGCGGTGTGCACCGGCAGCTGGGCCCTGGCCTGCGCCGGCCTGCTGGACGGTTTTGATTGCAGCGTGCACTGGGAATGCCTGGCGTCGATGCAGGAAGCCTTTCCCCGCGTGGCCATGAGCACCCGCCTGTTCACCCTCGACCGCAACCGCTTCACCAGCTCCGGCGGCACCGCGCCGCTGGACATGATGCTGCACCTGATCAGCCGTGACCACGGCCGTGAGTTGTCGGCGGCGATCTCCGAGATGTTTGTGTACGAGCGCATCCGCAACGAACAGGATCACCAGCGTGTGCCGCTCAAGCACATGCTTGGCACCAACCAGCCGAAGTTGCAGGAAATCGTCGCGCTGATGGAGGCCAACCTGGAAGAGCCGATCGACCTCGATGAGCTGGCGGTGTACGTCGCGGTTTCCCGGCGTCAACTGGAGCGGTTGTTCCAGAAATACCTGCACTGTTCGCCGTCGCGCTACTACCTCAAGTTGCGCCTGATCCGTGCGCGGCAGTTGCTCAAGCAAACGCCGATGTCGATCATCGAAGTGGCGTCGGTGTGCGGGTTTGTCTCCACGCCGCACTTCTCCAAGTGCTACCGCGAATACTTCGGCATTCCGCCGCGGGATGAGCGTGTGGGTTCCAACACCACGCAGCAGGTAGCGATGATGCCGATTCCGCAGGCGCTGGTGTTGTCACCGTTGTCCGGGCCGTTGTCGGCGTTGAGCCAGGCCAGGAATGAGTCGACTTTCGCGAGTGTAAGGCTTTAGACCGAGTCGCCTGCATTCGCGAGCAAGCCCGCTCCCACACTTGACCGCGTTTTTTCAGTAGGAACGCGGTCGAATGTGGGAGCGGGCTTGCTCGCGAATGCGGTATATCAGGCGCCAGAGTTCTGCCGAAATTGCACCAGCGCCGGCAACAACTGCTTGTCGATCGCCTGCCTCACCGCCGGCAAGATCGTCGCGCTGCCGGTGTACATCTGCTCAACCATACCCTTGAGCGCCTTGGCCCGTGCCGCGCTCAAGCCGCGCACCGCACACTCGCAAGCCTGCTCGGCGGTAGCGCCGCTGGACACCTCGAAACCCAACGACCGCAGCTGGCCCAGCAGGTCATCCTGGTCAATCAAATCCGCGTGCATCATGACGTTAATCCTTGTTAGGGGAGCGGGGGATTGAAGTCGATTCTGGTAGGCCATCACCGAGTCGGCAAGGCCTGAATGCATGAATGTCCGGCACACCTATGAACAGGTCGTTTTCGGCTAACTCGCAAGGCAGGGGAGTGTGCACACTGGCATCAAGCAAGCAGCTTGAAGGTTTGGTCACCCTCGGGATGCGCCGCTCACACAAAGCACTCTGCCCCGATCCTGTCACGGCTGGATCGGGGCTTTTTTTGAGCTGAAATTTGAGGTGAAGCTGCTGGCCCCTTCGCGAGCAAGCCCGCTCCCACAGTTGACCGCGTTTTTTCAGGAGGAACTCGGTCAAATGTGGGAGCGGGCTTGCTCGCGAAGGGGGCGCCTCGGTCTACCGCTGCAACACCAATATCCGCGACAACAACTCATCGCGGTCGATATAGCAGCCCTGGAAATGCCGCGCGCCGGACGCCGGATCAAACGCATTGCGCGCATGCAGGGTCCGGCGATTATCAAAGCACCACAGCTCGCCCGGATTCAGACGTTTGACCAGCCGAAAACGCTCTTCCCGGGTCATCGCAATAAACCGGCGATAGGCGCGATAGAGCAACGGCATCTGCTCTGCAGGCGCCTCAAACGGCCCGCGCAGAAAGTTGGCCATGCGAATCTCGGCGACTTCACCCAAGGCATCCAGAGCGATGATCGGCGCCAGCCGGCGATAGTCGCTGTGACGGTCCTTGTTGCGAAACTCCACCGGGATCTCGCACAACGCGCGAAAGGCTTCCGGATCTTCGTCCCGCAGCGCCCGGGCAATCGCAAAACCGTCGACAAAAATACTCTCGCCCCCGTCGGCGTCGTTCACCAGGCAATGCAAGAACTGCAGCCCGGGTTGCAGCTCCCGCGTCGGCAAATCACTGTGCAGCGGCAGGTTGAATGCCGTGTAGGCGTTGCTGTCGGCATCGGCCTTGGACTGTACGTTGAACAGCACGCCGAAGTTGCTCTCGCGGATGAACGAAATGCGCTTGGCGATCAGCGCCAGCGAGCCAGGTTCGGTGGGCACACCGCGCACTTGGGTGAGGCCGCTGTCACGCAGGGCCAGCAGCCATTGCAGCAGGGCTTTCGGGTCTTCCATCAATGCCGCGTAGTCGAAGACGGGCAGCTCGAACCTGTGGTCCCACAGCCGGGATTTCGGCTTGGCCGCCCGGCGCTCCGCGCGTGATTCATCATCGTAGGCGTGCGCCCGCAACCATCCGGGATCGTATTGGCTGCGATGCCCGCCACTCCATTCCACTGTCAGCAGACCCTGGTCGATACGAGCACCGAGGGCCGTGAGGTGTTCGTCCACATCGACGATTTCCAGCACCTGTTCACGGGTCACGCTGTAGACGCAAACAGGGCACGGGCAGTTGTCCCGCAGCCACTGGTGATGAAACGGGCTGACCCGCCCATCGGCCCATCGCACACTGAGGTGATCGCCGTGCACGTGCACATCGGCCAGGTCACTGATCAGTGGGTAAGTACGGAAGTCGGCAACAGCGGCGGCGGTTTGCATGGCGATTCCTTATTTTTGGGGTGGCAGTCCAATCACGCGGCCGAGCAGGGCGGGCTTCGGCAGGTCGGTTTGTTCGGCGCTGATGCTGGCAAGCTTGCCCAGCACCGCTTCACTGAATGGCGCCGAGTGCGGCCCGGCGAGGTCGACGTGGAGCAGCATCTGTTCGTTGCCCGCCAGCTCCTTTTCGTCGCCCACCAGGTGCAGGCTGTGATAGAGGTGCAGGCGCTTGCGGTCGTGGGCGATGAGTTGGGTGTGCACCTCGACGGCGGCGCCCAGTTTCACTTCGTGCAGGTAGTTGAGGTGCAACTCCAGGGTGAACAGCGAGTGGCCGCTGGCTTCGCGGTTTTCGCTGTCCAGGCCCAGGGTGTCCATCAGCGCATCGGTGGCGTAGCTGAAAATCAGCAGGTAGAACGCATCGCGCAGGTGGCCGTTGTAGTCGACCCACTCGGGGAGGATTTTGGTGGTGTAGGTGGTCAATGCGGCCATGTCATGAATTCCGGGTATGTACTCGGTCAAATGTGGGAGCTGGCTTGCCTGCGATGGCGGCGGTGAATCCAACATCGCTATCGCAGGCAAGCCAGCTCCCACAGAAAATCAACAGCGGTTATTCGGCGAAGGTCATACCGTGTTTTTCCTTAGTGGTCTTCACCGCCTCCAGCACCGCCAGCAGGCAATCATCACGATAGCGCTCCAGCGCCGAAATGCTGTGTTTGCCCAACTGATCGCTGGTGCCGTCCACCACGTCGTCAATCAACTTGTCGGTCAGTTCCGGGGCCGGCAGATAGGTCCACGGCAGCTGCAAGGCCGGGCCGAACTGCGCCATGAAGTGCCGCATCCCGGCATCACCGCCCGCCAGCGTATAGGTCAGGAACGTGCCCATGAACGACCAGCGCAAACCGGCGCCAAAGCGAATCGCATCATCGATCTCGCCGGTGGTTGCCACACCATCGTTCACCAGGTGCAACGCCTCACGCCACAGGGCTTCCAGCAGTCGGTCAGCGATAAACCCAGGCACCTCCTTACGCACATGCAAAGGGCGCATGCCGAGGGATTCGTACACCTTGATTGCTGCCTGAATCGCTTCCGGCGCAGTGTTTTTGCCGCCTACCACTTCCACCAGCGGCAACAGGTAAACCGGGTTGAACGGATGCCCCACCACGCAACGTTCCGGGTGCGTGGAGCCTTCATAAAACTCGCTCGGCAACAGCCCCGAAGTACTCGAACCAATCAACGCATTCGGCTTGGCCGCCGCGCTGATTTTGCTGTGTAACTCCAGCTTCAATTCCAGGCGTTCCGGGGCGCTTTCCTGGATGAAGTCGGCGTCTTTCACGCACTCTTCAATCGTGGCCACAAAGCGCAGGCGGTCTTGCGAGGCGCCGGGTGCAAGGCCTTGTTTTTCCAGGGCGCCCCAAGCATTCGCGACACGTTTGCGCAGGGCGGCTTCGGCGCCAGGCGCCGGGTCCCAGGCCACCACATCCAGGCCGTGAGCCAGTGCGCGGGATACCCAGCCACTGCCGATAACGCCGCTGCCCAGCGCTGCGAAGGTTTTGATTTCAGTGATAAAGCTCATGGCAAATTCCTAAGAGAGTTCGGTGATTCTGTGTGAGAGCCAAGATCAAAATGTGGGAGCGGGCTTTCAGTTGATGCATTCGGTGGCTGATCCACCGCATTCGCGAGCAAGCCCGCTCCCACATTTGATTCGGTTCCTGCAGGGCGTCGTGCAGTGTGTTTTAGCCGCGCTTGGTCAGGCCCATCTTCACGCGGCCTTCGGCCGGGGTCATGACCCGCGCACCCAGGCGGCTGAGGATCTCGCTGGCGCGTTCCACCAACTGGCCGTTGGTCGCCAGCACGCCCTTGTCCAGCCACAGGTTGTCTTCCAGGCCGACCCGCACATTGCCGCCCAGCAGCACCGCTTGCGCCGCCATCGGCATCTGCATGCGACCAATCCCGAAGCCGGCCCACACCGCGTCTGCCGGCAGGTTGTCGACCATCGCCTTCATGGTGGTGGTGTCGGCCGGCGCGCCCCACGGGATGCCCAGGCACAGTTGGAACAACGGGTTGTCGAGCAAGCCTTCCTTGATCATCTGCTTGGCGAACCACAGGTGGCCGGTGTCGAAAATTTCCAGCTCGGCTTTTACGCCCAGCTCTTGAATACGTTTGGCGCCAGCCCGCAGCTGGGCCGGGGTGGAGACGTAAATGGTGTCGCCATCGCCGAAATTCAGGGTGCCACAGTCCAGGGTGCAGATTTCCGGCAGCAGCTCTTCCACATGGGCCAGGCGGGTCAGCGGGCCCACCAGGTCGGTGTTGGGCCCGAATTCCATGGGGTTCTCGCCGCCACCGATTTCCAGGTCGCCACCCATGCCGGCGGTGAGGTTGACGATGATGTCGACGTCCGCCTCGCGGATGCGCTCCATCACTTCGCGGTACAGCGCCACGTCGCGGCTGAACTTGCCGGTCTCGGGGTCACGTACGTGGCAATGCACCACGGTGGCACCGGCCTTGGCTGCTTCCACCGCCGCGGCAGCGATTTGTTTCGGAGTGACCGGCACGTGAGGGCTTCTGGCGGTCGTGTCGCCAGCACCGGTGAGTGCGCAGGTGATGATGACGTCGTGGTTCATGAGGCAGGTTCCTTACAGGCGTGATTTTCAGGCGTAGTCATACCGTTCGCAGCCGGGAGCGGCTGCGAAGCGGTGATTCAAGACAGGTTATTTGCTGGTCAATTGCAGGTTGGCTGCGGCGGGTTTGCCGTCGAAGGTGGTCACGCCTTCGAGCCAGCGCTGCTGGTCTTGCGGGTGATCCTTGAGCCATTGCCTGGCCGACTCGAAAGCGTCCTTGTGATCCAGCAGCGGCTGCATCATTCGGCTCTCGTCGGCGGCGGTGAAGGTCAGGTTGCTGAGCAACTTGTGCACGTTGGGGCATTGCTCGGCGTAGGTCGGCGAGGTGACGGACCACACGGTGGCCATGCCTTCGTTCGGGCCCAGCGCGTCATCACTGCCGGTGAGGTAAGTCATCGCCACGTTGACGTTCATCGGGTGCGGCGCCCAGCCGAAGAACACCACGGCCTCCTTGCGGCGCACGGCGCGGTCGACGGCGGCGAGCATGCCGGCCTCGCTGGATTCCACCAGTTGGAACTTGCCCAGGCCAAACTGATTCTTGGCGATCATCGCCTTGATCTGGGTGTTGGCGCCCGAGCCCGGTTCAATGCCGTAGATCTTGCCGCCCAGTTCTTTTTCAAACCTGGCGATGTCGGCGAAGGTCTTCAGGCCCTTGTCGGCCAGGTAAGTCGGCACCGCCAGGGTCGCGCGGGCGTCTTCCAGGGACGGCTTGTCGAGCACCTTGACCTGCTTGGCGTCGACAAACGGGGTGATGGTCTGGGTCATCAGCGGGTTCCAGTAGCCCAGGAACATGTCCAGGCGCTGGTCGCGAATACCGGCAAAGATGATTTGCTGGGACGCGCTGGTCTGTTTGGTCTTGTAGCCGAGGCCGTCGAGCAACACTTGAGTCATGGCACTGGTGGCGATTACGTCGGTCCAGTTCACCACGCCCATGCGCACGTTCTGGCAAGAAGCCGCATCGGCTGCCATGACGTTGGTGCTCAAAATGGCGCTGGCGCTGAGTGCGAGCACGCAGCGGCTGATCAGTCGGTTCATGGTGGTTCCCTCGGCAGGTTGTTATTGTGGGTTCCGGCGTCTTTGTGCACCGTGCAGCCAAGTTACGCAGCTTGGTCCCCGACAAAACGCACGGCGGCGACCAGCTCTTGCACTGCAGCGACCTGCCCCCTTGAATGACCGATTGAACTGGCGTATCACAGTGACCACGCTGTCCGTCCTACGAGAGCGCTCCATGTCCCAGGATTTCTACTTTCTGCTGATGCCGGGCTTCTCCGCCATCGGCTTTATCTCCGCGATCGAACCTTTACGTGTCGCCAATCGTTTTCGCGGCGAGCTGTACCGCTGGCACGTCTTGAGCGCCGACGGCGGCGCGGTGCTGGCGAGCAATGGCATGTCGGTCAACGCCGACGCCGCACTGGAACCGCTGAAGAAAGGCTCGACCTTACTGGTGGTGGCCGGCTTCGAACCGCTGAAGTTCGCCACGCCCGCACTGGAACACTGGCTGCGTCGCCTTGACCACGACGGCGTGACCCTCGGCGCCATCGACACTGGCGCCTGCGTACTCGCCGAAGCCGGCCTGCTCGACGGCCACCGCCTGACCCTGCACTGGGAAGCCATCGACGCCTTCAAGGAATCTTATCCACAGCTGACGGTAACCCAGGAGCTGTTCGAGATCGACCGCCGGCGCATCACCTCGGCGGGCGGCACCGCGTCCATCGACCTGATGCTCGACCTGATCAGCCAGGCCCACGGGCCAGAGTTGGCGATCCAGGTGTCCGAGCAATTCGTGCTCGGCCGCATCCGCCCGCGCAAAGACCACCAACGCATGCAGATCGCCACGCGCTACGGCATCAACAACAAGAAGTTGGTGCAGGTGATTGGGGAGATGGAACAGCACACGGAACCGCCGTTGAGCACACTGGCGCTGGCGGAGGCGATCAAGGTCACGCGGCGGCAGTTGGAGCGCTTGTTTCGGCTGCACCTGAACGACACACCGAGCAACTTCTACCTGGGTTTGCGCCTGGAAAAGGCTCGGCAGTTGTTGCGCCAGAGCGACCTGAGCGTGCTGGAGGTGAGCATCGCCTGCGGGTTTGAGTCGCCGTCGTATTTCACCCGCAGCTACCGGGCAAGGTTTGCCAAGTGCCCAAGGGAAGATCGGCGCCGGGAAGCGGTATGAACACCGCTATTGAAAACAACACAGATCAAATGTGGGAGCGGGCTTGCTCGCGAATGCGGTGGATCAGTCGTTACATGTATTGACTGACACACCGCATTCGCGAGCAAGCCCGCTCCCACAGGGGATGTGCGATGTAGCTTATTTCTTCAGCAGGGCTGAACACGCGGCTTTGAAGGCCTCATGCTGATACTTGTTCAGCGTCGCCGGCAGGGCAAAGTCATGTTTCTTGTTCTGCGCATTGATGGTCTGCGGCGACAGCAGCGTCACTTCAACGCCCTCCAGCAACTGAAACACACCTTCAATCTTGAACGTAGTCGGGCCACCGGCGAATTCGCCTTTCTTGCTGCGCTTCTTGATGGCGATGCGGCTGATGCCGTTTTCCCGCACAAACGCGCTGACCTGAGCGGCGAAGGCCTTGACGTTGGCCGCCTCATCATCGTCTTCAAGGGCGATTTTCTTGGTGGCCAGGGCTACATGGCTCAATGCCTGACCGTCGAGAGAGGCGACAGCAATAATGGCTTCGCTGCCTTTGATTTCGATGCCGCAGATTGTCATGAATAGCCTTGGTTCTGAGTAAAGAGTGGAGGGGATTGTCGCTTATTCCTGCCCAATCGACTCCAAAAACTCCGACCGTTCATCACTCATCCGCGCCAGACAATCATTCTGCTGGATCGCATATGCCTTGCTTCCCGCCACTGCCGGAAAGGTATCTACGGCGCAATCCGCATCACGTAACTTTTCCCACTTCTGCTGGGCATCCTTCAGACGAGCGGTAATGTCCGCCAGCTGCGTCTTGTTGCTGCCATAGGTCGAACCCATGCGTTCCAGCAAGCCCTGGTAGTTATCCTTGAGCAGTTGTTCGGCGGTGGTTTTGTTGTAGGTGGCGCATTCCAGGGTTTGCTTGTCGTTCTCGATGCCATCGCAGGGCGTGCTGTCGGTGTCTTCAGCGGCGTGTACGCCGGTTGCGATGAGTGCCAAAGCCAGGAAAATCGATTTCATTGCGCCGTCTCATATCAGTTGATGAGCAAATTCTGGCTCAAGCGTAAGACAAAGAACAGACACCCGTCAGAGATGTCATGTTGGCCTTTGTCGCGGATTGACGCTTTCGGCAATTCCCTTGTCGTTTTTGCACCCGGCTCCTTCTGCCCCGGGGCATATGCTGGCCCCAAAGCGCCGGCAGACGATTCGGCGCATGAATCGCCAATAAGGGGACGCCTGATGAGCCCAGCCGAATTGCACGCCGACAGCATCGTTATCGACGGGCTGATCATTGCCAAGTGGAACCGCGACCTGTTCGAAGACATGCGCAAGGGTGGCCTCACCGCTGCCAACTGCACCGTGTCGGTATGGGAAGGGTTCCAGGCCACCATTAACAACATCGTGGCCAGCCAGACCCTGATTCGCGAAAACAGCGACCTGGTGATCCCGGTGAAAACCACCGCCGATATCCGTCGCGCCAAGGAACAGGGCAAGACCGGCATCATCTTCGGATTCCAGAACGCCCACGCGTTTGAAGACCAGCTCGGCTATGTCGAGATCTTCAAGCAGCTCGGGGTTGGCGTGGTGCAGATGTGCTACAACACCCAGAACCTGGTGGGCACCGGCTGCTATGAGCGCGATGGCGGCCTGTCGGGCTTCGGTCGCGAGGTCGTCGCCGAGATGAACCGCGTCGGCATCATGTGCGACCTGTCACACGTGGGCTCCAAGACCTCCGAAGAAGTCATCCTCGAATCGAAAAAGCCGGTGTGCTACTCCCACTGCCTGCCTTCAGGCCTCAAAGAGCACCCGCGCAACAAGTCCGATGAAGAGCTGAAGTTCATCGCCGACCACGGTGGCTTTGTCGGCGTGACCATGTTCGCGCCGTTCCTGGCCAAGGGCATCGACTCGACCATCGACGACTACGCCGAAGCCATCGAATACACCATGAACATCGTGGGCGAAGACGCCATCGGCATCGGCACCGACTTCACCCAGGGCCATGGCCAGGATTTCTTCGAAATGCTGACCCACGACAAGGGCTACGCCCGCCGCCTGACCAGCTTCGGCAAGATCATCAACCCGCTGGGCATCCGCACCGTGGGCGAGTTCCCGAACCTCACCGAGACCCTGCTCAAGCGCGGCCATCCCGAGCGCGTGGTGCGCAAGATCATGGGCGAAAACTGGGTCAACGTCCTGAAGGACGTCTGGGGCGAATAAGCCACCACTCACGCCTCTTTTCCCCCAACCTTATGCGTCGGGGGCTTACCAAAGCATTTTCCGGAGTTAAGTTTCCATGGCCAAGATCGCCCCTCAATTGCCTATCGAAGTCGACAGCGAAACCGGTGTCTGGACCTCCGACGCCCTGCCGATGCTGTACGTGCCGCGCCATTTCTTCGTCAATAATCACATGGGGATCGAAGAAGTCCTGGGCAGCGAGGCCTACGCCGAAATCCTCTACAAGGCCGGCTACAAATCCGCCTGGCACTGGTGTGAAAAAGAAGCTGAATGCCATGGCCTGGAAGGCGTCGCAGTGTTCGAGCACTACATGAAGCGCCTGTCGCAGCGCGGCTGGGGCCTGTTCAAGATCCAGGACATCGACCTCGATAAAGGCACGGCCAGCGTCAAGCTCGAGCACTCGGCATTCGTCTACGTGTACGGCAAGGTCGGGCGCAAGGTCGACTACATGTTCACCGGCTGGTTTGCCGGCGCGATGGACCAGATTCTCGAAGCCCGCGGCAGCAAGATCCGCACCGTTGCGGAACAGGTCTACGGCGGCTCCGAAGAGGGCCACGACGACGGCCTGTTCACCGTCAAGCCGTTGTAAGTCGAGGACCCTGCCATGGCTTTCGAAGCAATGTTTGCGCCGATCCAGATCGGCAAACTGACCATCCGCAACCGCGTGCTCAGTACCGCCCACGCCGAGGTGTATGCCACCGACGGCGGCATGACCACCGACCGCTATGTGAAGTACTACGAAGAGAAAGCCAAGGGCGGGATCGGCCTGGCGATCTGCGGCGGTTCTTCCAGTGTCGCCATCGACAGCCCGCAAGGCTGGTGGAAGTCGGTGAACCTGGCGGATGACCGGATCATCCCGCACTTCCAGAACCTGGCCGACGCCATGCACAAGCATGGCGCCAAGATCATGATCCAGATTACCCACATGGGCCGTCGCTCGCGCTGGGACGGCGAGCATTGGCCCACGCTGCTGTCGCCCTCGGGCATCCGCGAGCCGGTGCACCGCGCCACCTGCAAGACCATCGAGCCTGAAGAAATCTGGCGGGTGATCGGCAACTACGCTACCGCTGCGGCACGGGCCAAGGCCGGTGGCCTGGACGGTGTGGAGCTGTCGGCGGTGCACCAGCACATGATCGACCAGTTCTGGAGCCCTCGGGTCAACAAACGTACTGACGAATGGGGCGGCAGCTTCGAAAACCGCATGCGTTTCGGCCTTGAGGTGTTGAAGGCGGTGCGCAAGGAAGTCGGCCCGGACTTCTGCGTCGGCATCCGTTTGTGCGGCGACGAATTCCATCCGGACGGCCTGTCCCACGAGGACATGAAACAGATCGCCAAGTACTACGACGACACCGGCATGCTCGACTTCATCGGCGTGGTCGGCTCGGGGTGCGACACCCACAACACCCTGGCCAACGTTATCCCGAACATGAGTTATCCACCGGAGCCGTTCCTGCACCTGGCGGCCGGCATCAAGGAAGTGGTCAAGGCCCCGGTGCTGCACGCGCAGAACATCAAGGACCCGAACCAGGCCACGCGCATCCTGGATGGCGGCTACGTGGACATGGTCGGCATGACCCGCGCCCACATCGCCGACCCGCACCTGATCGCCAAGATCAAGATGGGCCAGATCGACCAGATCAAACAGTGCGTCGGCGCCAACTACTGCATCGACCGCCAGTACCAGGGCCTGGATGTGCTGTGCATCCAGAACGCCGCCACTTCCCGTGAATACATGGGCGTGCCGCACATCATCGAGAAATCCACCGGGCCAAAACGCAAAGTCGTGGTGGTGGGGGCTGGCCCGGCCGGGATGGAAGCGGCGCGGGTGGCTGCCGAACGTGGCCACGACGTGACGTTGTTCGAGAAGAAAGAATTTATCGGCGGGCAAATCACCACTGCATCGAAAGCCCCGCAGCGTGACCAGATTGCCGGGATCACCCGCTGGTTCCAGTTGGAACTGGCGCGCCTGAACGTCGACCTGCGCCTGGGTGTGGCGGCGGACGCGGCGACCATCCTCGACCTGCGCCCGGACGTGGTGGTGCTGGCGGTGGGCGGTCATCCGTTCCTGGAGCAGAACGAACACTGGGGCGCGGCTGAAGGCCTGGTGGTCAGCAGCTGGGACGTGCTCGACGGCAAGGTTCTACCTGGCAAGAACGTGCTGGTGTACGACACCATCTGCGAGTTCACCGGCATGTCGGTGGCCGACTTCCTCGCGGACAAGGGCAGCCAGGTCGAGATCGTCACCGACGACATCAAGCCGGGCGTGGCCGTGGGCGGTACGTCGTTCCCGACGTACTACCGCAGCATGTACCCCAAGGAAGTGATCATGACCGGCGACATGATGCTGGAAAAGGTCTACCGCGAAGGCGACAAGCTGGTGGCGGTGTTGGAGAACGAATACACCGGGGCCAGGGAAGAGCGGGTGGTGGACCAGGTGGTGGTCGAGAACGGCGTGCGTCCGGACGAAGAGCTCTACTATGGGCTCAAGGCAGGCTCGCGCAACAAGGGCCAGATGGACATCGAAGCCCTGTTCGCGATCAAGCCGCAGCCGTGCCTGAGCGAGCCGGGCGAGGGGTACTTGCTGTTCCGCATTGGTGACTGCGTGGCCCAGCGTAATACCCACGCGGCCATCTATGACGCCCTGCGCCTGTGCAAGGATTTCTGACGAGGTGTACTCGGTCAAATGTGGGAGCGGGCTTGCTCGCGAAAGCGGTGTGTCAGCCACTGGATGCATCGACTGACACGCTGCCTTCGCGAGCAAGCCCGCTCCCACATTTCGGGCCAGTTTCACAGTAGACCTGTGTGGTCTTCGGGAGCTTCACCATGTTGAACACCCTTCTTCCCATCCTGCTCTTCGCCGCCCTGGGCCTTGCCGTCCTCGGCGCGCTGCGCCGGGTGAACATGTGGCGCCGCGGCCGGGCCTCCAAGGTCGACTTGCTCGGCGGCCTGTTGGCCATGCCCAAGCGCTACATGGTCGACCTGCACCATGTGGTCGCCCGCGACAAATACATCGCCAACACCCACGTCGCCACCGCCCTGGGCTTTGTGCTCTCGGCGCTGCTGGCGATCCTGGTGCACGGTTTCGGCCTGCATAACCGCATCCTCGGCTACGCCTTGCTGTTGGCTTCGGTGCTGATGTTTGTCGGCGCCACCTTCGTCTACCTGCGCCGTCGCAACCCGCCTGCACGCCTGTCGAAAGGTCCGTGGATGCGCCTGCCGAAAAGCCTGATGGCGTTCTCGGTGAGCTTCTTCCTGGTGACCTTGCCGGTGGCCGGGATTCTGCCGGCGGACTTCGGCGGCTGGCTGCTCGCCGCGCTGCTGAGCCTGGGCGTGCTGTGGGGCGTGTCGGAAATGTTCTTCGGCATGACCTGGGGCGGGCCGATGAAACACGCCTTCGCCGGTGCCCTGCACCTGGCCTGGCACCGCCGCGCCGAACGCTTCGGCGGCGGCCGTTCCACCGGGTTGAAACCCCTGGACCTCGCCGATAAAAGCGCGCCCCTGGGCGTGGAAAAACCGGTGGATTTCACCTGGAACCAACTGCTCGGCTTCGACGCCTGCGTGCAGTGCGGCAAGTGCGAAGCCGCGTGCCCGGCGTTCGCCGCCGGCCAGCCACTGAACCCGAAAAAACTTATCCAGGACATGGTCGTCGGCCTGGCCGGTGGCACCGACGCCAAGTTCGCCGGCAGCCCGTATCCGGGCAAAGCCATCGGCGAACACGCCGGCAACCCGCACCAGCCAATCGTAAATGGTCTGGTGGATGCGGAAACCCTGTGGTCCTGCACCACCTGCCGCGCCTGCGTGGAAGAGTGCCCGATGATGATCGAGCACGTGGACGCCATCGTCGACATGCGCCGCCACCTCACCCTGGAAAAAGGCGCGACCCCGAACAAGGGCGCCGAAGTCCTGGAAAACCTGATCGCCACCGACAACCCTGGCGGTTTTGCGCCGGGCGGGCGGATGAACTGGGCGGCGGATTTGAACCTGCCCTTGCTCAGCGACAGGAAAACCGTCGACGTGCTGTTCTGGGTCGGCGACGGTGCCTTCGACATGCGCAACCAGCGCACCCTGCGCTCGTTCGTCAAAGTGCTGAAAGCCGCCAAGGTCGACTTCGCCGTACTGGGCCTTGAAGAGCGCGACAGCGGCGACGTGGCCCGGCGCCTGGGCGATGAAGCGACTTTCCAGCTGCTGGCCGCACGCAATATCCAGACCCTGGCCAAGTACAGCTTCAAGCGCATCGTCACCTGCGACCCCCACAGTTTCCACGTGCTGAAAAACGAATACGGCGCCTTCGATGGCAACTACCTGGTGCAGCACCACAGCACCTACATGGCCGAACTGATCGACGCCGGCGCCCTGAACCTGGGCCAGCACAAAGGCAACAGCGTGACCTATCACGACCCGTGCTACCTGGGCCGCTACAACGGTGAGTACGAGGCACCGCGCCAAGTGCTGCGGGCGCTGGGGATCGAGGTCAAGGAAATGCAACGTTCCGGTTTCCGTTCCCGCTGCTGCGGCGGCGGTGGCGGGGCGCCGATCACCGATATTCCCGGCAAGCAGCGGATTCCCGACATGCGCATGGAAGACATCCGCGAGACCGGCGCCGAACTGGTGGCCGTGGGTTGTCCACAGTGCACGGCGATGCTGGAAGGCGTGGTCGAACCGCGTCCCTTGATCAAGGACATTGCCGAACTGGTAGCTGACGCGTTGCTTGAAGACGCGGCACCGGCCAAGGCGCCGAAACGCGAACCTGCGGAGGTGCATTGATGAGCGACATTATCCGCCGCGACCCACGGGCCGAATGGATCGCCCGTAACCGCCTGCACCCGCTGCACGCGGCGATGCAGCCGGTGCAACACAGCTGGATGGGGCCCAATGGGGTCATCCGCAAGAACGTGCACGGTGTCGGTTTTATCGGCCCCAACGGCATCAAGCGTATTGACCGCAGCGGCGCCCAGCAGGGCGGCGCGGCCAAGCGTACGGCAGCGGTGGAAGTGCAGTTGCCGCTGCATCAGGTACCGGCGCCCGCTTTCTACATCAACGTGGTGCCGGACATGGTCGGCGGCCGCCTGAGCAGCCACGACCGCGACTTGCTGGGCCTGGCCCGGCAACTGGCCGGCGACGACGGTGCGGTATTGGCCGTGGTGTTCGGCGAACACAAGGAAAACGCCTTCGCCACTGCCGGTGTGGATCGGCTGCTGGTGTTGGACGGGCATGAATTCGACGGTTATTCACCGGAGCAACGGGTTCACGGCCTGCGGGCTGTGGATAACCAGTTCAACCCGCGCCACTGGTTGCTGCCGGACAGCCGCAGCGGTGGCGGGGAATTGGGCCGGCGCTTTGCCGCAAGCCTCAAGGAGCGCCCGGCCACGCGGGTCTGGCAGATCAAGGGCCAGGAATGTATTGGCCGTGCGGGTGCCGGTCAGCAAGACCTGGCCCGGCCACTGCCACGCATGATCCTGGCGGCGGCGGAATGCGCCGAGCCTGTCAGCGATACCCGTCACGAAGTGTTGCCGGTGGAGTTATCCACAAGCCTGGCCCGCAGCTTGCCGCGCATTGAGGATTTGGGCGCGGTGGCCGTGGACCCGGGGGCAATTCCCATGGCCGAAGCCGAGTTCATCTTCTCGGGCGGCAACGGGGTCAAGGACTGGGCACTGTTCCACCAGACTGCTGCCGCGTTGGGCGCCACCGAAGGTGCTTCGCGGGTGGCGGTGGACGACGGCTTCATGGCGCGCGATCGCCAGGTGGGCGCCAGCGGCACATGGGTCACTGCACGGGTTTACGTGGCGGTGGGGATTTCCGGGGCGATCCAGCACCTTCAAGGCATTGGTGCCTGCGACAAGGTGGTGGCGATCAACCTCGACCCGGGCTGCGACATGATCAAGCGTGCCGACCTGTCGGTGATCGGCGAAAGCGCCGCGATACTGCAAGCCTTGATCGTTGCGGTCGAGGCCTACCGCCACGGCGCCAAGCGCGATGCGGCTTAAGGAAATGGCCATGACGACGAATGTAATCAGCCTGGTGTCCATCGGCGCCCACCCGACTTCAGGCCGCCCACGCCGCGCCGAGCAAGACGCGCGCGCTGTGGAACTGGGCCTGCAACTGGCTGGGGATAACCTGCAAGTGCTGCACGCCGGCGACATCGGCGAACCCACCCTGCGCGCTTACCTGGGCATGGGCTTGCCGCAGTTGCACGTGCTTGAACAACCGGCCGGGGCAGACGCCTTGCCGGTGCTCGGCGACTATCTGCGGGACGCGGGCGCCCAAGTGGTGCTCACCGGCAGCCAGGCGGAAACCGGCGAAGGCTCGGGCATGTTGCCGTTCCTGCTGGCCGAGCAACTGGGTTGGCCGTTGATTGTCGGCCTGGCCCAGGTGGAATCCATCGAAGGCGGCGTGGCCCATGTGCTGCAGGCCTTGCCTCGCGGCCAACGGCGGCGGCTGAAGGTGCGCCTGCCGTTTATGGCCACGGTGGATAACGCGGCGACCAAGCCACGGCAAAGCGCCTACGGCCCGGCGCAACGCGGTGAGCTGACGGCCCATGACGTCGAGGTGTTGGAGGATGAGTTATTCACAGGCGCTGTATTGCAGCCGGCCAAGCCTCGGCCCAAGCGCCTCAAGGTGATCAAGGCCAAAAGCGGTGCCGACCGGATGAAGGCTGCAACGGCCAAGGCCAGCGGCGGCGGTGGGCAGGTGCTCAAAGGCGTGAGCCCGGAGGCGGGCGCTGAAGCCATTTTTAAATTGCTTATAGAAGAAGGTGTAGTGCGCTAATCCACTGTGGGAGCGGGCTTGCTCGCGAAGGCGGTGTGTCAGGTAACTCATGTACCGACTGATCCGCCGCTTTCGCGAGCAAGCCCGCTCCCACACTGTTTTGCGGCGATTGTGGCTTTACCCACAATCCCTGTTAACCCACCTGTGGATAACCTGTTCGCGGCTGTCCACACCCCATGCAAATCAAGCCCTCCAGCTCGCTGTACGAAAAACAACCAACCTAACTGACGGTTTTTCCTTGGGTTTTTCTGTGGATAAGGAAAATACCCGGCGCAGACTTGCCCCCAAAGTCTGTTGGTGCTTCTGTGGATAAGATGTTCGCTATCCGCTGTAGGCCATATAAAACGTGGCTTACAGTGTGCTGGTTAAAATATAACCAATATCGCCGTTCCAACTGAGTTTTGCTCTCAAAGCCGCGATTTTGCTCGGTTTAAGCCGGTTTTCCACAGATGGTCCAAAGTTGCCCCCAAAGTCTGTTGGCGCTTCTGTGGATAAGGTGTTTGCGTTCCTCTGTAGCCCATGCAGGACGTGGCTTTCAGGCTTTAGGTCAAAAAATGATCAATGTGGGATAAAACCGGTAACTTTGAATAAGTCACGGATTTTCTTGATTTTATTTCGACGGGAAAGCGCAGTTGCCCACAATTGCTGTGGGTGGCTTTGTGGATAAGTTGTTGGGCAATGGCTGGAAGGCAGGAAAGCAGGGGTCTGTCAGAGACCTGGCTGTTTTTTGTACAGTTCAGGTCCCTGTCACTGTATGGCTTAATCGTGGACCGCGACGCCTTTCAGATACGGCGCTGGCGCCGCCCCCAGGTTGCTCAGCATCCGCTCGCTGTACCAGTCCACAAAGTTCACCACGCCAAACTCATAGGTCTTGGAGTACGGACCTGGCTGATACGCGGTGGAGTTGATGCCGCGCTGGTTCTCTTCGGCCAAGCGACGGTCCTGGTCATTGGTGGCGTCCCACACTTTGCGCATGCGCTCGACGTCGTAGTCCACACCCTCCACGGCGTCCTTGTGCACGATCCACTTGGTGGTGACCATGGTTTCCTGGGCACTGATCGGCCACACGGTGAACACGATGATGTGGTCGCCCATGCAGTGGTTCCACGAGTGAGGCAGGTGCAGGATGCGCATCGAGCCCAGGTCCGGGTTCTTGATGCGGCCCATCAGCTTGTTGCAGCCTTGCTTGCCGTCGAGGGTCATCGACACGGTGCCCTTGAGCAGCGGCATGCGCACGATGCGGTTACGCAGGCCGAAGCTGGCGTGGGCGTAAGGGATCTTTTCGGCATCCCAGGCGGCGGCGGAGGCGGCCACGTGGTCCTTGAAGGCCTGGTCGGCCCGCGGGTCGGTAACGTCGTCCCATTCCAGCAGGGTTTTCAACAGTTCCGGGTGCGACGCGTTGCAGTGGTAGCACTCGCGGTTGTTTTCCAGCACCAGCTTCCAGTTGGCTTTTTCAAACAAGGTGGTCTGGATCGCCACCTTGGTGTTCTCCATGTCGTAGGGTTCCATGTAGTGGCTCAAGGTCGACAGGAAGTCGTCGATGGCCGGCGGGTTCTCCGACAGGCTGATAAAGATGTAGCCACCGGCGGTCTTCACATTCACCGGCTTGAGGCCGTATTGCTTCATGTCGAAGTCGGCGCCCATTTCGGTACCGGCGAACAGCAGGCGGCCGTCCAGTTCATAGGTCCACTGGTGGTAATGGCACACCAGCTTGGCAACCTTGCCCTTGTCGCTGGTGCACAAGCGCGAACCGCGGTGGCGACACACGTTATGGAATGCGTGCACCACGCCGTCGGCGCCACGGATCACGATGATCGGGTTCTTGCCCACTTGCAGGGTGATGTAGTTGCCCTTGGCGGGGATCTCGCAGGTCATGCCGGCGATCAACCACTCTTTCTGGAAAATTTCCTGCATGTCGATATCGAACAGCCGTTCATCAGAGTAAAACGGCTGCGGCAGCGAAAAGGTCCGCTCGCGTTCTTGCAGCATTTGCGCAGTGGCCTTGCGTGCGGGTTCCAGCGGATCGCCCAAGCTTAAGGTTGCGGTGACGTCCATCGTGTGTGTCCTCATGGCCATTCTGTGTGGCCGGCGAATAGTGGCTAGGTTTTGCAGCAAGGCGTAAAGAAAGCGTCTTTGTTGGGAGCGAGTGTGGGCCCCACAACGGCCAGAACCTTATCCATGAACGACATGGCCCACTCTGTTCCCGACGCGCAACCCCCGTGGTATGGGGGCTGGTCGCGATAAGTATGTGAATGTCGCAGATAGGTAAATGGGTGGTTCTCGCGTTACGCAGAATCGCCACCATAAGGCCGATCACACGGCTATGGAGAACAGCATGTCCAACAGCTTCCTGAACCCGGTAACAACCCAGACCTGGGCCAATGGTCGGCACATCGTCCGTTGCGTCAAAGTCATCCAGGAAACCTGGGACGTGCGCACCTTCTGTTTTATGGCCGACCAGCCGATCCTGTTCTTTTTCAAGCCCGGGCAGTTCGTCACCCTGGAGCTGGAAATCGACGGCCAGCCGATCATGCGTTCGTACACTATTTCCAGTTCGCCGTCGGTGCCTTACAGCTTTTCGGTGACCATCAAGCGCGTGCCGGGCGGCAAGGTGTCCAACTGGTTGCATGACACGCTGCATGAAGGCCAGGAGCTGGCGGTGCACGGGCCGGTGGGGCTGTTCAATGCCATCGACTTCCCGAGCCCGAAAGTGCTGTACCTCAGTGGTGGTGTCGGTATTACCCCGGTGATGTCCATGGCGCGCTGGTTCTACGACACCAACGCCAACGTCGACATGACGTTTATCCACAGCGCCCGCTCGCCAAAGGACATCATTTACCACCGCGAGCTGGAGCATATGGCGTCGCGGATTGATAACTTCAGCCTGCACCTGATTTGCGAGAAACACGGCCTGGGTGAACCCTGGGCCGGTTATCGCGGTTACCTGAACCACAAGATGCTCGAACTGATGGTGCCGGACTTCCTGGAGCGGGAAGTCTTCTGCTGCGGCCCGACGCCTTACATGAACGCGGTAAAGCGCCTGCTGGAAGCCGCCGGCTTCGACATGAGCCGCTACCACGAGGAATCCTTCGGCGCGACGCCACCGGAAGCCCGGGCCGACGCGGTGGAGCAAGCCGAACAAGCGGCGGATGCGCCGGAAATCGACCTGGCGGACCTGCATCAGGTGGAATTCATTGCCTCTGGCAAGAGCATCCGCGTGGCACCGGGCGAGACCGTGCACGCAGCGGCGGCCAAGCTTGGCCTGCTGATTCCGAAAGCTTGCGGCATGGGGATCTGTGGGACGTGCAAGGTGCTGAAGCTGGGCGGGGAGGTCGAGATGGACCACAACGGCGGGATCACCGAGGAAGACGAAGCCGAGGGTTACATCCTGTCGTGCTGCAGCGTGCCGAAGGGTGATGTGCGCATCGAGTTCTAATGATCGTTCCCACGCTCCGCGTGGGAATGCCTCCTTGGACGCTCCGCGTCCCGTCCCGCTGTGTGACGCGGAGCGTCACGGGCTGCATTCCCACGCAGAGCGTGGGAACGATCAGTTAGAGGTTATTGGGCATAGATATGCACGACGAAGTGCTGGCCGGATGCTGTCAGTTCATAGACCTTGTCAGTGATCCGCAATGTCCTCGTCGGTTCGCTGATGGTGTCACCGATTTTCGCGGATTTTCTGAATTCGTCCCAGTCGATGACGGTGGTGCTGATAGTGCCTTCGCCTAGCAAGTTGTTTCCGTAGCGTTGCGCTTCCATGGTATTGCCCTCTGCTGGATTTCCGTTTCCGGCCGATTATTCGGCTGGCGGTTAGTCCCGAAAGGCGGCCTTTTCCTTCCGGGTTCCAAGAGGCTAGTCAATGAAAACGGAGTTTGTTGCTGTCAGAAATATCAAAAAACAGTCTCGGCCTTTCGCCATTATCTGAGGGGCTGATGCCTACCTCAGGCGCTCATTACTTCCCGAATATCTGCGGCTAATTCTCTTACGCGCTCTTCCTCGGTATCCCACGCGCACATGAACCGCGCGCCGCCTTTACCGATGAAGGTGTAGAAGCGCCAGCCCTTGGCCGTCAGCGCGGCAATTGCCGGTTCCGACAGTTGCAGGAACACGCCGTTGGCCTGCACCGGGAACATCAACTCCACACCCGGAATATCCGCCACCAGGCTGCTGAGCAATTGCGCACAGTGGTTGGCGTGGCGGGCGTGTTTGAGCCAGGCGTCGTTTTCCAGCAGGCCCACCCACGGGGCGGAGAGGAAGCGCATCTTTGAGGCAAGCTGCCCGGCCTGCTTGCAGCGGTAGTCGAAGTCTTCGGCCAGCTTGTGGTTGAAGAACAGGATCGCTTCACCCACGGCCATGCCGTTCTTGGTGCCGCCAAAGCACAGCACGTCGACACCGGCTTTCCAGGTCAGGTCGGCCGGCGAGCAGCCGAGGAATGCGCAGGCGTTGGAGAAGCGTGCGCCGTCCATGTGCAGGTTCAGCCCCAGTTCCTTGCAGGTGACGCTGATGGCGCGGATTTCTTCCGGGGTGTAGACGCTGCCGACTTCGGTGGCCTGGGTCAGGGTCACGACGCGGGGTTTCGGGTAGTGAATGTCCTGGCGCTTGAGGGCGATCTCGCGGATCGACTCCGGGGTCAGCTTGCCGTTTTCGGTGCGGGCGGTGAGCAGCTTGGAACCGTTGGAGAAAAACTCCGGCGCGCCGCATTCGTCGGTTTCGACGTGGGCGGTTTCCGAGCAGATCACGCTATGGTAGCTCTGGCACAAGGAGGACAGCGCCAGGGAGTTGGCTGCGGTACCGTTGAAGGCGAAGAACACTTCGCAGTCGGTTTCGAACAGTCTGCGGAAACCGTCGGCGGCGCGGTGGGTCCATTCATCATCGCCATAGGCGCGTTGATGGCCCTGGTTGGCGAGTTCCATGGCGGCCCAGGCTTCCGGGCAGATGCCGGAATAGTTGTCGCTGGCGAATTGTTGGCTCTTGTCGGTCATGGCCCAGTCCTGTGGTCGATGTTGGTGCGCACTTTACCCAAGATTGTCGGGCGGGCGCACGCACTGTTAATGCAAAGTCATTGGGGAATTATGCACGGTTCTGAAAGCGTTCCTGTAAGCCGCGTCCGCGATGGCGCCCTGGACCTGCTCAAGTGGCTGGCGCTGCTGAGTATGGTGCTGGACCACCTGCGGTATGTCGGTTTGAGCCTGGACGGGCTGTATGTGCCGGGCCGCCTGGCGTTCCCGTGGTTTTGCCTGGCGGTTGCGGCGAATTTGCATCGGGTCAAGGACGCGCCGGTGACGGGGCAGTGGCGCTATCTGGGCTGGTTGCTGCTGTTCAGTGTGATCAGTGAGGTGCCGTACCGGATGTTCATCGACGACGCCGACACGCTGAACGTACTGCCGACCCTGGCGCTGGGTTTGCTGGTTGCCCGGGGATGGCAGCAGAAGACGGTTATTGATCGAGGATTGGCGTTGATCGCGCTGGTTTTGGCGGGATTTTTCTCGGCGCAGCTGATGTTCGGTTTCTTTGGCGTACTACTGCCGTTGGCGATGCTGCTGGTGTTTCGCCGGCCGTGGTACTTCAGCGTGCTGCCGGGTGTGGTGTGCCTGGCTGCCAATCAATGGCAGATCCTGCTCAATAGCGGGAGCCTCGTGGCGATGCTGGGATTGGCGACATGCCTGATTGCGCCGCTGGCCGGATTGGTCTTGTTGCGACATGCCGGGCAGGTATCGCCACCGGCCATGCGGCGCTGGGCGTATGCGCTTTATCCGGCGCATTTCCTGCTGCTGCTACTGGTCCGCAAGATCATCGCCTAACCCCTGTGGGAGCGGGCTTGCTCGCGAAAGCGGTGTGTCAGGCTGCACCTATATTGGCTGGCCCACCGCATTCGCGAGCAAGCCCGCTCCCACATTTGTTCTGTGTTGTTCCGGCCATGTCGTAAACGCACCTTTGCGTGGCGTCCATAGGCATTTGACCTCTCTGCGCCAGCCCTACCATCGCATCAAAGGGCCCCTCCGTCGTGCGGCGGCCCCAACAATACGATTGGCGCACCGCCGCCGCTGGGAGAGACGCGATGTTCAGCAAGCAAGACCAGATCCAGGGTTATGACGATGCACTGCTGGCGGCCATGAATGCCGAGGAGCAGCGCCAGGAAGAGCATATCGAGCTGATCGCGTCAGAGAACTACACCAGCAAGCGTGTCATGGAAGCCCAGGGCAGCGGCCTCACCAACAAGTACGCCGAAGGTTACCCGGGCAAGCGTTACTACGGCGGCTGCGAGCACGTGGACAAGGTCGAAGTGCTCGCCATCGAGCGTGCCAAGCAGCTGTTCGGCGCCGACTATGCCAACGTGCAGCCGCACTCCGGTTCGTCCGCCAACAGTGCGGTGTACCTGGCGCTGTTGAACGCCGGCGACACCATCCTCGGCATGAGCCTGGCCCACGGCGGCCACCTGACCCACGGCGCCAAAGTGTCGTCCTCGGGCAAGCTGTACAACGCGGTGCAATACGGCATCGACACCAACACCGGGCTGATCGACTACGACGAGGTCGAGCGCCTGGCCGTGGAGCACAAGCCGAAGATGATCGTGGCGGGTTTTTCCGCCTACTCCAAGACCCTGGATTTCCCGCGCTTTCGCCAGATCGCCGACAAGGTCGGTGCGCTGCTGTTCGTCGACATGGCCCACGTCGCCGGCCTGGTGGCCGCCGGTCTGTACCCGAACCCGCTGCCCTACGCCGATGTGGTCACCACCACCACCCACAAGACCCTGCGCGGTCCACGTGGCGGGTTGATCCTGGCCAAGTCCAACGAAGAAATTGAAAAGAAACTCAACTCTGCGGTATTCCCGGGCGCCCAGGGCGGCCCGCTGATGCACGTGATCGCCGGCAAGGCGGTGTGCTTCAAGGAAGCCCAGGAACCAGGTTTCAAGGCCTATCAACAGCAAGTGATCGACAACGCCCAGGCCATGGCCGGCGTGTTTATCAAACGCGGCTACGATGTAGTGTCCGGTGGCACCGATAACCACCTGTTCCTGGTCAGCCTGATCCGTCAGGGCCTCACCGGCAAAGATGCGGACGCCGCCCTCGGTCGCGCTCACATCACCGTCAACAAGAACGCCGTGCCCAACGACCCGCAGTCGCCGTTCGTGACCTCGGGCCTGCGTATCGGCACGCCGGCGGTGACCACACGCGGCTTCAAAGTGACCCAATGCCTGGAGTTGGCCGGCTGGATCTGCGACATCCTCGACAACCTCGGCGACGCCGATGTGGAGGCCAACGTCGCCAAGCATGTGGCCGCCCTGTGCGCTGATTTCCCGGTTTATCGCTGAGCGCGGTTTTGGAGTAATGACTATGCAACGCTACTCGGGCTTCGGCCTCTTCAAGCACTCACTCAGCCACCACGAAAACTGGCAGAAGATGTGGCGCACGCCCACCCCGAAAAAGGTCTACGACGTGGTCATCGTCGGCGGCGGCGGGCATGGTCTGGCGACGGCTTACTACCTGGCCAAGGAGCACGGCATCACCAACGTGGCGGTGGTCGAGAAAGGCTGGCTGGGCGGCGGTAACACCGCGCGCAACACCACCATCGTGCGGTCCAACTACCTGTGGGACGAGTCGGCGCACCTGTACGAACACGCGATGAAACTCTGGGAAGGTTTGTCCCAGGATTTGAACTACAACGTGATGTTCTCCCAGCGTGGCGTCTACAACCTGTGCCACACCCTGCAGGACATCCGTGACTCCGAGCGTCGCGTCAGCGCCAACCGCCTCAACGGCGTGGACGGCGAGCTGCTTAACGCCAAACAAGTGGCCGACGAGATCCCTTACCTCGACTGCTCGAAAAACACCCGCTACCCGGTCATGGGCGCCACCGTGCAACGGCGCGGCGGCGTTGCCCGTCACGATGCCGTGGCCTGGGGCTTTGCCCGCGCCGCTGACGCACTGGGCGTGGACCTGATCCAGCAGACCGAAGTCATCGGTTTCCGCAAGGAAAACGGTGTGTGCATCGGCGTGGAAACCAACAAAGGCTTCATCGGCGCCAAGCGCGTCGGCGTGGTGACGGCGGGTAACTCCGGCCACATGGCTTCGCTCGCGGGCTTCCGCCTGCCGATCGAATCCCACCCGCTGCAAGCACTGGTGTCGGAGCCGATCAAACCGATTATCGACAGCGTGATCATGTCCAACGCCGTGCACGGTTACATCAGCCAGTCCGACAAGGGCGACCTGGTGATCGGCGCCGGTATCGACGGCTACAACGGCTATGGCCAGCGCGGCTCGTACCCGGTGATCGAGCACACCATCCAGGCCATCGTCGAGATGTTCCCGGTGCTGTCCCGCGTGCGCATGAACCGCCAGTGGGGCGGCATCGTCGACACCACGCCGGATGCCTGCCCGATCATCTCCAAGACCCCGGTCCCGAACATGTTCTTCAACTGCGGTTGGGGCACCGGTGGTTTTAAAGCGACTCCAGGCTCAGGCAACGTATTTGCCGCCAGCCTCGCCAAGGGTGAAATGCACCCGTTGGCCGCTCCTTTCTCCATCGACCGTTTCCACAACGGCGCGCTGATCGACGAACACGGCGCCGCGGCCGTCGCCCACTAACAGGAGAAATTCCCTATGTTGCATATCTTCTGTCCTCACTGTGGCGAACTGCGCTCCGAAGAGGAATTCCACGCCTCCGGCCAAGCGCACATCCCGCGCCCACTGGACCCGAACACCTGCACCGACGAGGAGTGGGGCGACTACATGTTCTTCCGCGACAACCCGCGCGGCCTGCACCACGAACTGTGGATTCACGCCGCCGGTTGCCGCCAGTATTTCAACGCGACCCGCGACACCGTGACCTACGAAATTCTTGAAACCTACAAGATTGGCACCAAGCCGCAATTCACCGCCAAGGCTTCTGGAGAGAAGGTATGAGCCAGATCAATCGCCTGTCCAACGGTGGCCGCATCGACCGCAACAAAGCCCTGAGCTTTACCTTCAACGGCCAGAGCTACAAAGGCTTTGAGGGCGACACATTGGCCGCTGCATTGCTGGCCAACGGCGTCGACATTATCGGTCGCAGCTTCAAGTATTCCCGCCCGCGCGGCATCTTCGCCGCCGGTGCCGAAGAGCCGAACGCGGTGCTGCAGATCGGCGCCACCGAAGCCACGCAAATCCCTAACGTGCGCGCCACGCAACAGGCGCTGTACCAGGGTTTGGTCGCCACCAGCACCAACGGCTGGCCGAGCGTGAACAACGACATGATGGGCATTCTCGGCAAGGTCGGCGGCAAGCTGATGCCGCCGGGTTTCTACTACAAAACCTTCATGTACCCGCAATCGTTCTGGATGACTTACGAGAAGTACATTCGTAAGGCAGCCGGTCTTGGCCGCTCGCCGACCGAGAACGATCCGGACACCTACGACTACATGAACCGTCATTGCGACGTGCTGATTGTGGGCGCGGGCCCTGCCGGCCTGGCGGCTGCGTTGGCCGCTGCCCGCAGTGGCGCCCGGGTGATCATCGCGGACGAGCAGGAAGAGTTCGGCGGCTCCTTGCTGGACTCCCGCGAAAGCCTCGATGGCAAGCCTGCGGCCGAGTGGGTTGCCAGTGTGATTGCTGAACTCAAGGCCCTGCCGGACGTGGTGCTGCTGCCTCGCGCCACCGTCAACGGTTACCACGACCATAACTTCCTGACCATTCACGAACGCCTCACCGACCACCTCGGTGACCGTGCGCCGATCGGCCAGGTGCGTCAGCGTATCCACCGGGTTCGCGCCAAGCGCGTGGTGCTGGCCACCGGTGCGTGCGAGCGTCCGCTGGTGTACGGCAACAACGACGTACCGGGCAACATGCTGGCGGGAGCGGTCTCCACTTACGTGCGTCGCTACGGCGTGGCACCGGGCAAGAAGCTGGTGCTGTCCACCAACAACGATCACGCCTACCGCGTGGCGCTGGACTGGTTCGACGCCGGCCTCAGCGTTGTCGCCGTAGCCGATGCCCGCCACAACCCACGGGGCGCGCTGGTTGAAGAGGCGCGTGCCAAAGGCATTCGCATCCTCACCGGCAGCGCCGTGATCGAGGCCCGTGGCAGCAAGCACGTCACTGGCGCCCGTGTTGCGGCCATCGATGTCAAAGCTCATAAAGTCACCAGCCCCGGCGAGTGGCTGGAGTGCGACCTGGTCGCCAGCTCCGGCGGCTACAGCCCGGTGGTCCACCTGGCCTCGCACCTGGGCGGCAAGCCGACCTGGCGTGAAGACATCCTCGGTTTTGTACCGGGCGAAGCACCGCAGAAACGCGTGTGCGTCGGTGGCATCAATGGCGTCTACGGCCTCGGCGATTCCCTGGCCGACGGTTTTGAAGGTGGCGTGCGCGCTGCCAGCGAAGCCGGGTTTGCGCCGGTGGAAGGTACGCTGCCCAAAGCCTTGAGCCGTCTGGAAGAACCGACCCTGGCGCTGTTCCAGGTACCTCACGAGAAAGCTACCGCACGGGCGCCGAAGCAATTTGTCGACCTGCAGAACGACGTCACCGCGGCCGCCATCGAACTCGCCACCCGCGAGGGTTTCGAGTCGGTGGAGCACGTCAAGCGCTACACCGCACTGGGCTTCGGCACTGACCAGGGCAAGCTCGGCAACGTCAACGGCCTGGCCATCGCGGCCCGTTCGCTGAATGTGACCATCCCGCAGATGGGCACTACCATGTTCCGTCCCAACTACACGCCGGTAACCTTCGGCGCGGTAGCAGGCCGCCACTGTGGGCACATCTTCGAGCCGGTGCGCTACACCGCGCTGCAAGCCTGGCACGTGAAAAACGGCGCCGAGTTTGAGGACGTCGGCCAGTGGAAACGCCCATGGTATTTCCCGCGCAACGGTGAAGACCTGCACGCCGCAGTGAAGCGCGAATGCCTGGCCGTGCGTGACAGCGTCGGCCTGCTGGACGCGTCCACCCTCGGCAAGATCGACATCCAGGGCCCGGATGCCCGCGAGTTCCTCAACCGCATCTACAGCAACGCCTGGACCAAGCTCGACGTGGGCAAGGCCCGCTACGGCCTGATGTGCAAGGAAGACGGCATGGTCTTCGACGACGGCGTGACTGCCTGCCTCGCCGACAACCACTTCCTGATGACCACCACCACCGGCGGCGCAGCACGCGTACTCCAGTGGCTGGAAATCTACCAGCAGACCGAATGGCCGGACCTCAAGGTGTACTTCACCTCGGTCACCGACCACTGGGCAACCATGACCTTGTCCGGCCCCAACAGCCGCAAACTGCTGAGCGAAGTCACCGACATCGACCTGGACAAGGACGGTTTCCCGTTCATGACCTGGAAAGAAGGCCTGGTAGGCGGCGTGCCGGCACGGGTGTTCCGGATTTCGTTTACCGGTGAGCTGTCGTACGAAGTCAACGTGCAGGCCGACTACGCCATGGGCGTGCTCGAGAAAATCGTCGAGGCCGGCAAGCAGTACAACCTGACCCCGTACGGCACCGAAACCATGCACGTGCTGCGGGCCGAGAAGGGTTTCATCATCGTTGGCCAGGATACCGACGGCTCGATGACCCCGGACGACCTGAACATGGGCTGGTGTGTAGGCCGCACCAAACCGTTCTCGTGGCTCGGCTGGCGCGGGATGAATCGCGAGGATTGCGTGCGTGAAGACCGCAAGCAGCTTGTCGGACTCAAGCCGATCGACCCGAACGTGTGGCTGCCGGAAGGCGCGCAGTTAGTGTTCGACGCCAAGCAGACGATCCCGATGAAGATGGTCGGCCACGTCACCTCCAGTTATGCCCACAACTCCCTCGGTTATTCGTTTGCCATGGGCGTGGTGAAGGGCGGCTTGAAGCGCATCGGCGAGCGGGTGTTTGCACCGCTGGCGGATGGCAGCGTGATCGAGGCGGAGATTGTTTCTTCGGTGTTCTTCGACCCTAAAGGCGATCGCCAGAACATCTGACACCTGATCGTTCCCACGCTCCGCGTGGGAATGCATCCCGGGGCGCTCTGCGCCCCAAGAGCGGACGCAGAGCGTCCATGGCGGCATTCCCACGCAGAGCGTGGGAACGATCAAATTCAACACAGGTGCTTTATGACAGCAGCCAATGTTTACCAGCAACGCCCCACCTCCGGAGCCAAGGCCGAGTCGTCGCTGCACCATGCCGACCTCGCCAGCCTGGTAGGCAAGGGTCGCAAGAACGCCGGCGTGACCGTGCGTGAAAAGAAACTCCTCGGCCACCTGACCATTCGTGGCGATGGCCATGACGCAGCCTTCGCCGCCGGTGTGCACAAAGCCTTGGGTATCGAATTGCCCGGTGCCCTGCAAGTCATCGTCAAGGGTGAGACCAGCCTGCAATGGCTCGGTCCGGATGAGTGGTTGCTGGTAGTGCCAGGCGGTGAGGAATTCGCCGCCGAGCAAAGTTTGCGTGAGGCGCTGGGTGATTTGCATATCCAGGTCGTCAACGTCAGCGGCGGCCAGCAGATTCTCGAACTCAGCGGCCCGAACGTGCGCGATGTGCTGATGAAATCCACCAGCTACGACGTGCACCCCAACAGCTTCCCGGTGGGCAAGGCAGTGGGCACGGTGTTCGCCAAGTCGCAATTGGTGATTCGCCATACTGCTGAAGACACCTGGGAGCTGGTGATTCGTCGCAGCTTCTCGGATTACTGGTGGCTGTGGTTGCAGGATGCGGCGGCTGAGTATGGTTTAAGCGTCCAGGCCTGATCGTTCCCACGCTCCGCGTGGGAATGCATCCCGGGACGCTCCGCGTCCCAAGAGCGGACGCAGAGCGTCCATTGCGGCGTTCCCACGCAGAGCGTGGGAACGATCAAGGAGTTACGAATAATGAGCCGCGTACCCGATACATGGATTTTGACCGCCGACTGCCCCAGCGTGCTCGGCACGGTGGACGCGGTCACTCGCTACCTGTTCGAGCAGGGCTGCTACGTCACTGAGCACCACTCCTTCGATGACCGGCTCTCGGGGCGGTTCTTCATCCGCGTGGAGTTCCGCCAGCCCGATGGTTTCGACGAACAAGCCTTCCGCGATGGCCTGGCCACCCGTGGCGAAGCCTTCGGCATGATCTTCGAACTGACCGCGCCGAACTACCGGCCGAAAGTGGTGATCATGGTCTCCAAGGCCGATCACTGCCTCAACGATTTGCTCTACCGCCAGCGCATCGGCCAACTGTCGATGGACGTGGTCGCCGTAGTCTCCAACCACCCGGACCTCAAGCCCCTGGCCGACTGGCACCAGATTCCCTATTACCACTTTCCCCTGGACCCCAACGACAAGCCGTCGCAGGAGCGCCAGGTGTGGCAGGTGATCGAAGAGTCCGGCGCCGAGCTGGTGATCCTTGCGCGCTACATGCAAGTGCTGTCGCCGGAGCTGTGCCGCAAGCTTGACGGTAAAGCCATCAACATCCACCACTCCCTGCTGCCCGGTTTCAAGGGCGCCAAGCCGTATCACCAGGCTTACAACAAGGGGGTGAAACTGGTGGGCGCTACTGCGCATTACATCAATAACGATTTGGACGAAGGCCCGATCATCGCCCAGGGCGTGGAGGTGGTGGACCACAGTCACTATCCGGAAGATTTGATTGCCAAGGGACGGGACATCGAAGGCCTGACCCTGGCCCGGGCCGTGGGGTATCACATTGAGCGGCGGGTGTTCTTGAACGCCAATCGGACAGTGGTGCTCTGATGGACGCCTTCGCGAGCAAGCCCGCTCCCACATTCGACCGCATTTCAAAGGTAGGACTCGGTCAACTGTGGGAGCGGGCTTGCTCGCGAAGAGGCCCTTACTAACAACGCAAAAACAGCATCTGTACCCGAGCACTTAAACGCGCTGCCTGCCTGGGCAACGCGGTTCCATAAAAACAACAGCGAGGTGAAAGCATGTCTGGTAATCGTGGTGTCGTGTATCTCGGCAACGGCAAGGTCGAAGTACAGAAAATCGACTATCCCAAAATGCAGGACCCCCGTGGCAGGAAGATTGAGCACGGCGTCATCCTGCGCGTGGTCTCCACCAACATCTGCGGCTCCGACCAACACATGGTGCGCGGCCGCACCACTGCCCAGACCGGCCTAGTCCTGGGCCACGAAATCACCGGCGAAGTGATCGAGAAGGGCAGCGACGTCGAGAACCTGAAGATCGGCGACCTGGTGTCGGTGCCGTTCAACGTCGCATGCGGCCGTTGCCGTTCCTGCAAAGAGCAGCACACCGGCGTGTGCCTGACCGTCAACCCGGCCCGTGCCGGTGGCGCCTACGGCTATGTCGACATGGGCGACTGGACTGGCGGCCAGGCCGAATACGTGCTGGTGCCTTACGCCGACTTCAACCTGTTGAAACTGCCGGACCGCGACAAGGCCATGGAGAAAATCCGCGACCTGACCTGCCTCTCCGACATCCTGCCCACCGGCTACCACGGCGCAGTCACTGCGGGCGTTGGCCCGGGCAGCACGGTCTACATCGCCGGTGCCGGTCCGGTAGGCCTGGCGGCTGCCGCTTCCGCTCGCCTGCTGGGCGCTGCGGTGGTGATCATCGGTGACGTCAACCCGATCCGCCTGGCCCACGCCAAGGCCCAGGGTTTTGAAATTGCCGACCTGTCGAAAGACACCCCGCTGCACGAACAGATCGCTGCGTTGCTGGGCGAGCCGGAAGTGGATTGCGCCGTCGATGCCGTGGGTTTCGAAGCGCGTGGCCATGGTCATGAAGGGGCCAAGGCAGAGGCTCCGGCCACCGTGCTCAACTCGTTGATGGGCGTGGTGCGGGTGGCTGGCAAAATCGGTATTCCGGGCCTGTACGTGACAGAAGACCCGGGTGCCGTGGATGCCGCTGCAAAAATGGGCAGCCTGAGCATTCGTTTCGGCCTGGGCTGGGCCAAGTCCCACAGCTTCCACACCGGGCAAACCCCTGTGATGAAGTACAACCGCCAACTGATGCAGGCGATCATGTGGGACCGTATCAACATTGCCGACATCGTCGGTGTGGAAGTCATCAGCCTGGATGACGCGCCACGCGGTTACGGTGAGTTCGATGCGGGCGTGCCGAAGAAGTTTGTGATTGATCCGCACAAGTTGTTCAGCGCGGCTTAAATCGCGGGCAATTAAAAAGGCGACCTCAGGGTCGCCTTTTTTGCATCTGCGGTTGGGTGGGAGAATCAGCGGATCGCCAAAGCCCCCTGATACACCGTTGGCCCCGTCGGCTGCTTGCTCACCGAGCCACCCTTGGTTTCCGAACTGACCATCAGTGTCACCGGTTTACTGATCGACTCCTGCTGGCGAGGGTTGATGCCGATAATGCCTTTGCCGTCTTCCGGCAGCAGGCCCAGCGACACTGGCGTGCCGTCAGCCGGAACCGCCCACAGCTCCAGGCTTTGGTCCGGAGCCGGTGCCGTGGCGGCAATCGGCTGCACTTCGAGGTAATCCTTGTGGGCCACGATTTGCGTGGCCGGTTGCTGGGTGGTGTTCACCAGCAATGCGGCAGCCTTGACGCTGTCCTGGGTGTAGAGGGCGCCGCCGACGCCTGCCACTATCACCAAACAGGCGCCGACGAACAGGCGTGGGCGGTTCCAGAATGAAGGCTTGTGCTCAATCACTTGGGGGTTGATCGCAGTCATTAGGCTCTTCCTGACATGTTTTGTAGTCTTTAATGGACCCGGTTAACGGCGATCGGTTCCTCATCCGTCGTATTGAGCTTCGGCTCAGAGTGATGTCAATTGGCCCTGATACAGCACCGGCCCGGTGGGTTGTCCGGTCGGCGAGCCGCCCTGAGGCTCAAGGCTCACTGCCAGGGTCAGCGGCGCCGTCAGCAGCGCCTGGTGTTCTTTGCTCAACTGGATTCGGCCGTTACCCGACACCGGCAACAACCCCAGGGAGATGGGTTTGCCGCCCGCCGGGATTGCCCACAGTTCCAACGCGCGGGCCGGCTCCACGGCCGCCAGGGTCAGCGGTTCCACTTGCAGATGATCCGCATAGGCCTGGATCTTCAGCGCGGGCTGTTGATTGGCCGCCACCAGCGTGGCGTTGTACTCCACCCCAAGGTCGCGCTGGTACAACACGCCCACCAACACCGCGATCACCACCCCGCACGCCGCTACCAGCAAGCGCAGGTTCATCCAGAACGGTTTCTTCGCCGGCATATGCAGCACTTGCGGCTCAATGCGCGCCTTGATCCCTTCCCATACGTGGTCCGGCACCGGCCGTTCAGGCAGCGGCCCGGTGAGGCTGGCGAGGGCATCCTGCCAGTGCCCGAGTTCGACGCGCAGCGCCGCGTCATCCCGCAGCAGCGCTTCAAAGCGCCGGCGGGCGGTGGCAGGCATCAGCCCGATGGCGTAGTCAGCCGCCAGGGCGCGGCGCAGGGCGGTGGTCTGGTAGTTCATGATTCAAGGCACCTGCGCAAGCGCTCCATGCCGCGGCGAATCCAGGATTTGACCGAGCCCAGGGGCGCGGCCAGATGTTCGGCCAATTCCGAGCACGACAAGCCCTGGAAGTAAGCCACGGTGATCGATTGACGCTGCATGCCTTCGAGGCTGTCGAGGCAGCGGTTCAGGGCGAGGGCTTCACGCTCGCTGTCGAGCTGTTCATGGGCGCTGGGGCTTTCGTCGGCCGTGGCGTCCTCCTGGCCTTCGTTCAAGGGTTGTTCGCGGTGTTTGCGCAACTGGTCGATCGCCAGGTTGCGGGTGATATTGACCATCCAGGTCATGGGCGCCGACAGATGGGCCTCATAGCGTGAGGCGTTGTACCAGATGCGCACGAAGCTTTCCTGCAACACCTCCTCGGCCAGCTCCTTGCGACCCATGAAACGCAAGGCAACACCGTGCAAACGCGGGGAAACGCTGCGATAGAGCGTTTCGAACGCCTGGCGATTACCCAGTGAACACTGGGCCAGCAATTGCCGTAGCTGATCTGCATCGTGGGTCGAAATAGGGCTTCTCCAGGCGCTTGCAACAGAGCGATGGGACGGCGCACGGTAAAGAGGGCAGGCTGAGGTTAGTCCAGCTTGGGCATTCATTCCATCTACCTCCGTGCGGCTCGTGGTGGATATACGCAGCGCAAGGCGTATCGGATGCAGTGGTTTTCTGAACTAATCTGCAGGGAGGGAACAATCCTTCGGCGTACCCAGTCAAACTCCTGCTTTTTGCGCTTACTTTCAGAGGTTGTCTTGATGAAGATTTCACGCGGTTTTGCCCTGTCCTGCCTGTTGACCGTGGCGGCCAGCCCGGTATTTGCGGCAGGTTTCAGCCTCGGCGACGTGGCCAATGCCGTGTCCGGTGCACAAGGTGGCGACAAGGCAGCAGCGGCTGCACCCACTTCACAGACCGCTGGTCTGCTGCAGGCACTGACCTCGCAATTGAACGTGACCCCTGAGCAGGCCGTTGGTGGTACCGGCGCAATGCTGGGCCTGGCCAAGAATAAATTGGGCGGCGGTGATTACTCGCAACTGACCAAAAGCGTACCGGGCCTGGACAAGCTCTCCGGCAGCAACTCCCTGGGCAGCCTCGGCGCCCTGAGCGGCATGCTCGGCCAGAGCGGCGGCAGCAAGACCTCGGGCCTGGACGGCGTGTTGGGTAACGTGAAGAACACCAACGACCTGAACACCGCGTTCAGCGCGCTGGGCATGGACAGTGGGATGGTGGGCCAGTTTGCGCCGGTTATCCTGAAATACCTGGGCGGCCAGGGCGCCAGCGAGTCGGTGCTGGGCAAACTGGCTTCGGCCTGGGGCACTGGCGGCTAAGACCGCTCCGCGCGCAGTTGGGCGATGCGCGCATCCTTCTCCATCCAGAGCTGGTTGACCCAGTTCTGGACGGTCTGGCGAAACGCCGGATCGTTCTCGTAATCCCCCTGCCACAACGCCGGATCCAGCTCTCGGGTACGGATATCCACGATCACCTTCGGCACCGCACCACTGATCAAGTCCCAGAAGCCCGGAATGTTTTCCTGTGGATAAACCACGGTGACGTCGAGCACCGCATCCAGCTGTTCACCCAACGCCGCGAGCACGAACGCCACGCCACCCGCCTTGGGCTTGAGCAGGCGCTCGAAGGGTGAAGCCTGCTGTTTGCGCTTGGCCGGGGTGAACCGCGTGCCTTCCAGGTAATTCACCACGGTGACCGGCTGGCGCTTGAACAACTCGCAGGCCTCTTTGGTGATTTTCAGGTCCTGGCCTGCCAGTTCAGGGTGCCTGGCCAGGAATGCCTTGCTGTAGCGCTTCATGAACGGGTAATCGAGTGCCCACCAGGCCAGGCCCAGGAAGGGTACCCAGATCAGTTCCTTTTTCAGGAAGAACTTGAAGAACGGCGTGCGCCGGTTGAGGGCCTGGATCAGTGCGGGGATGTCGACCCAGGATTGATGGTTGCTGATCACCAGGTAAGAAGTGTCACCCCGCAGGTCGCCGCCGCCGCGAATGTCCCATTGGGTAGGGATGCACAGGGCGAAGATCAGCTTGTCGATCTCGGCCCAGGTTTCGGCGATCCACATGACGGCCCAGGACGCATAGTCACGAAAGCGACCGGGGGCCACCAGCTTGAGCAGGGCAAACACCATCAGCGGCCCGAACAGCACCAGGGTGTTGAGCAACAGCAGCAATGTGACGAAACAGCCGGTGAGCAGGCGGCGCATAAGTAACTCTTGGAATCATTTTTGGCCCGCCATGATAAGCAGCTTGGGCCTGGAGACCAAATCGCAAATAAGCTTACGAATGTTTCACAGCGGGCTGGGTATGCTCTGTGATCTAACTAAGCAGCGAATTTGCAGTCTAGAATTGGCCCACTTATTTCAAGGAAACCTCCTACGTGAAATCCATCCTTGCCCTGCTAACGCTGGTGGCCTTGCCTGTCATGGCCGCCGAGCCGACCCTTTACGGTCGCTACGAATACATCCAACTGCCGGAAATCGGTGAGACCTTCAAGGCCAAGATGGACACCGGCGCGCTGACCGCCTCGCTGTCGGCCCGGGACATCGAGACCTTCACCCGTGATGGCGACGACTGGGTACGCTTCCGCCTCGGCGGCAAGGACGCCACCAACAAGGTGTACGAGCACAAGGTTTCGCGCATCAGCAAAATCAAGAGCCGCGCCGACGAAGATGACGACAAGGACGAAGCCACCGTGGCCAAGCGCCCGGTGATCGACCTGGAAATGTGCCTGGGCAACGTCAAGCGCACCGTCGAGGTCAACCTCACCGACCGCAGCAGCTTCAACTACCCGCTGCTGATCGGCGCCAAGGCCCTGCGTGAATTCGGCGCTGCGGTATACCCGGCCCGCCGTTACACTGCGGACAAACCGGACTGCTGACGGAACACCATGGCGCATATCCTGATTGTCGAAGACGAAGCGGCTATCGCCGACACGCTGATTTTCGCCCTGCAAGGCGAGGGCTTCACCACCACCTGGTTGAGCCTCGGCCAGGCGGCGCTGGCCCATCAGCGGCAAACCCCGGCGGACCTGGTCATCCTCGACATCGGCCTGCCGGACATCACCGGCTTTGAAACCTGCAAGCAACTGCGGCGTTTCAGCGAAGTACCGGTGATGTTCCTCAGCGCCCGGGACGGTGAGATCGACCGCGTGGTGGGTCTTGAGATCGGCGCTGACGACTATGTAGTCAAGCCGTTCAGCCCGCGGGAAGTGGCAGCGCGGGTACGGGCCATTCTCAAGCGCGTGGGCCCCGGTGCTGCTCCGGCGGTGTTCCAGGTGGACCTGGAGCGCATGCAGATCAGTTATCGCGGCCAGCCCCTGAGCCTCACTCGCCATGAATTCCGTCTGCTGCACAGCCTGTTGGAGCAACCCGAGCGCGTGTTCAGCCGCGAGCAACTGCTGGATGCGGTGGGCGTGGCGGCGGACGCAGGCTACGAGCGCAATATCGACAGCCACATCAAAAGCGTGCGCAGCAAATTGCGCGCGGTGGCGCCCGAGGCGGAGCCCATCCAGACCCATCGCGGCCTTGGCTACAGCTACAGCCCGGGCAACAGCTGATGCGCCTGGGGATCCGGTTCTTCCTGGTGTACGCATTGTTTATCGGCCTGACAGGCTACTTCGTACTCAGCACCGTGATGAAGGAAATCCGCCCCGGCGTGCGCCAGTCCACCGAGGAAACCCTGGTGGACACCGCCAACCTGCTGGCGGAAATCCTGCGCGACGATGTGAAGAACGGCACCCTCGGCCAGAGCCACTGGCCCGAACTGCTCAAGGCCTACGGTGAGCGTCAGCCCGGCGCGAATATCTGGGGCCTGCCGAAAAACCAGGTCAACCACCGCATCTACGTCACCGACGCCAAGGGCATCGTGTTGCTGGACTCCACCGGCGAGGCGGTGGGCGAGGACTATTCGAAGTGGAACGATGTGTACCTGACCCTGCGCGGCGAATACGGTGCGCGCTCGACCCGCAGCGAACTGGACGACCCTGCCTCATCGGTGATGCACGTCGGCGCGCCGATCCGCGATAGCGGGCAGATCATCGGCGTGGTCACTGTGGCCAAGCCCAACAGTTCACTGCAACCCTATGTGGACCGCACCGAAGACCGGCTGCTGTGGTACGGCGCCGGGCTGGTCGCTCTGGGCTTGCTGTTTGGTGCGCTGTTGTCGTGGTGGTTGAGTGTCGCACTGCGCCGGCTGACGGCGTATGCCCAGGCGGTGAGTGAAGGCCGGCGTGCCGAGTTGCCGCACTATCGCGGCGGTGAACTGGAGCAGTTGTCCACCGCCGTGGAGCACATGCGCACCCAGCTGGAAGGCAAGGCGTACGTCGAACGTTATGTGCACACCCTGACCCACGAATTGAAAAGCCCGCTGGCGGCGATTCGTGGTGCGGCGGAGCTGTTGCAGGGCGACATGTCCCGTGACCAGCAGCAGCGTTTCGTGAGCAATATCGACAGTGAAAGTGCGCGCTTGCAGCAGTTGATCGAACGCTTGCTGAACCTGGCGCAGGTGGAGCAGCGCCAGGGCCTTGAGGACCAGGCCAGCCTGTCGTTGGCGGCGCTGGTGGACGAAGTGCTCAGGGCTCAATGTGCGCGCATTGAAGGCGCCGGGTTGCAGGTCGAGCAGGCGATTGCCGCGGATCTGCAGGTGTATGGCGAGCCGTTCCTGCTGCGCCAGGCGCTGGGTAACCTGCTGGAAAACGCGCTGGATTTCACACTGCCCGGTGGCACATTGCGGTTCAGCGCCAAGGCCTTGGATGACGGGATCGAATTCACCCTGTTCAACCAGGCCGACGCCATTCCCGAGTATGCGTTGCCGCGCCTGAGCGAGCGCTTCTATTCCCTGCCGCGCCCGGCCAGCGGGCGCAAGAGCACCGGCCTTGGGCTGAATTTTGTCGAAGAGGTGATGAAGCTGCACGGCGGCTCATTGCAGATCGGCAACGTGCCCGGCGGCGTGCAGGTAAAACTGCATCTCCACACAGTCTCCACATTCCCTTCATAAATCCCCCTTAAGCGCCCGCCAGACTCTCCCCCATCAAAACAGGGAGAGCTTCATGAACCGCAATCTGCTTTTCAAATTGGGCGCCATCGCGCTGCTGATCGTGCTGTTGTTGATTCCGTTGCTGATGATCCACGGGGTGATTACCGACCGTCAGCAACTGCGCGACGACGTCTTGCAGGATATCGCCCGCAGTTCCAGCTACAGCCAGCGCCTCAATGGCCCGGTGCTGGTGGTGCCTTATCGCAAGACCGTCCGGGAGTGGAAGCTCAATGAAAAGCTCAACGAACGCTACGAAGAAACCCGCGAGGTGCGTGGTCATCTGTATTTCCTGCCGGAGCAATTTGCCCTCGACGGGCAGGTGCAAACCGAAGTGCGCGCCCGGGGCATTTACCAGGCGCGGTTGTTCCACGCCGACAGCCGTATCAGTGGGCGGTTTGTGTTGCCGGAGCAGTGGGGCATCACGGAAAACTTTGCCGATTACCGCTTTGAGCCGGCGTATCTGGCAGTGGGTATCAGCGACATTCGCGGCATCGAAAATGCGTTGAAGCTGGAGCTGGGCAGCCAGCAACTGGCATTTTCCCCGGGCACTCAAGTGGCTTGGCTGGGGGAGGGTGTGCACGTGATGCTGCCCGAGCAGGACAGCCACAATCCGTCACCTTTTGACTTCGCCTTTGACCTGCGCCTGCAAGGCACCGAGCAGCTGCAAGTGGTGCCGGTGGGCAAGACCAGCCAGGTCAAGCTCGCGTCCAACTGGCCGCACCCCAGCTTTATCGGCAACTTCCTGCCGACCCAGCGCGAGGTCACCGCCCAAGGCTTCAGCGCCAATTGGCAGACCACATTCTTCTCCACCAACCTGGAAGAAGCACTGCGCGGTTGCCTGGCCGAGCGCGGCTGTGACGACTTCAACAGCCGCAGCTTCGGCGTGAGCTTTATCGACCCGGTGGACCAGTACCTCAAGAGCGATCGGGCGATCAAATATGCGCTGCTGTTCATTGCCCTGACGTTTGCCGGTTTCTTCCTGTTCGAGGTGCTCAAGAGCCTGGCGGTGCACCCGATCCAGTACGCGTTGGTGGGGGTTACCCTGGCGTTTTTCTATTTGCTGTTGTTGTCATTGTCCGAGCACATCGGGTTTGGCCCGGCGTACCTGATATCGGCGGCGGCCTGTGTGTTTCTGATCGGGTTTTACGTCTGCCATGTGCTGCGCAGTGTCGCCCATGGCCTGGGGTTTTCAGCAGGGTTGGCGGCGTTGTATGGCTTGCTGTACGGGTTGCTGAGTGCCGAGGATTACGCGTTGTTGATGGGCTCGTTGCTGCTGTTCGGGTTGCTGGGCACGGTGATGGTGCTGACCCGCAAGCTGGATTGGTATGGCGTGGGCAAACGCAAGGAGGTGGGTGATGAGTAGGTCGTTGGGGTTGCGGGAAGATCAGCAAGAGGGCGCGCAGTTAGTGGTGAGGATTAACGCGCTGTTCCCTTTGGCCCGGGAGCTTTTTGTGGCGAGGGAGCTTGCTCCCGCTGGGCTGCGCAGCGGCCCCAAAAATCCTGGGAGCGCTTCGCACTCCAGCGGGAGCAAGCTCCCTCGCCACAGAGGGGTCCTTGCAGCAGGTTAGGCCGGTGGCTGGGTCTGGAGCATCGACGGCCGCTGACTCACCTCGGCATACCACGCCGCCAGCTTCGGATGGCTCGACCGCCACTGCATGTCCGGGTGGCGGAAGTCCAGATAAGCCAGTGCACACGCCACGCTGATCGCGGCCACGTCAAACGGCCCGGCCAGTTCGGCGATGGCGTCCTGTTCGAGCATGTCGAGGGCGCGGCGGATCTTGTCGCGCTGGCCTTCCAGCCACAGGTCCCAATGTTTTTCCTCGGGGCGCATGGCGGTTTCATAACGCACCAGTACGGCGGCATCCATGATGCCGTCGGCGGTCGAGGCTAGGGTCAGGCGCCGCCAGCGGGCCGGGCCGTTCCGGGGGATCAGTGGAGTCCCGGTGTGTTGGTAGTCGAGGTAATCGAGGATCACCCGGCTGTCGTGCAGCGCATTGCCGTCGGCCAGGCGCAGGGCGGGGATCTTGCCCAGCGCGTTGTCCAGGATTACATCGGCGTCGGGCTTGACCGGCGTCGGCACGCAGGCGTGCAAGGTCACGCGGTCCAGTTGACCGGTCTCGTGCAACAACACCCGTACTTTGCGCACAAACGGCGAGGCAGGGTTGTGGAACAACGTCATGCTGGGGGTGGACATGGGCATTCCTCGGAAAAGGGCAGCGCTAATCTATCTCAACGCTTGAGCAACGCCCAGCTACCTATGGCGGCCGGAATGCCCAGCCCCACCCAGCTCAGCGAATCCCACAAGCCGTCCCCCAGCAATGCCGCAAACAATCCGGCAGCACTCAACAACCCGATGGCCAGCGGAATGCCGAATACCTTCCAGAAACTCGATTGCCTCGGCTTCATGACTTGGCCGCCTTGCGCCGCACCAGCCACAGGTACACGCCACTGCCCAGGACGATGATGGTCAGCACATCCAGCACCGCCCACAGGATCTTCATCGGCATGCCGCCGTAGTCACCGAAGTGCAGCGGCTGGGACATGCCCATGGCGTCCATGTACCACGGCCGTTCGGCGATGGCGGTGACGTGCAGGTTGCTGGCGTCGATCAATACCGGCGTCAGCAGGTGTGAAGTCAGGTGGGTGCTGCCTTTCATGAACACCGCGTAGTGATGCTCGCTGGAGAAACGCGTGCCGGGGAACGCGATAAAGTCCGGCTCCATCCCGGGCGCGGCCTTGGCGGCAATCGTCAGCAGGTCGGTGGCGGGGGCGCGCAGGGTCAGCGGCGGGGCGTTTTTGTAAGGCTCGATCATTGCGCTGAGGCTGTCGGTGCGCCACGCGGCGATGATCAGGTCGGCGCAGGCGCTGATCACGCCGGTCACGCCCACTACCAGCGCCCAGGTCAGGGTGACCACGCCGATCAGGTTGTGCAGGTCGAGCCAGCGCAGGCGCGTGGATTTGTCCTGGCGCACGGTGGCGAATTTCAGCCGGCGCATGAACGGCAGGTACAACACCGTGCCGGAGATGATCGCCAGCACAAACAGAATGCCCATGAACGCCAGCAGCAACTTGCCCGGCAGCCCGGCGAACATATCGACGTGCAGGCGCAGCAGGAACATCGTCAGCCCGCCGTTGGCCGAAGGCGTTTCCAGGGCTTCGCCGGTGCGGGCGTCGAGCATGAAGGTGTGGGAGGAATTGGGTTCGGTGCCGGCGGTGGCGGCCATGATCGCGATCACGCCGTTCTTGTCGTCTTCGTCCCAGGCCAGGTATTGCATGGCTTCGCCGGGGCGATGGGCCTGGGCTTTGGCAACAAGCTGTTCGAGGTTCAGCTGTGGGGTATCGGCGGGCATCTGTGCCAGCTCGGGTTCGTTGCCCAGCAGGTGGTCGATCTCGTGGTGGAAGATCAACGGCAGGCCGGTGAGGGCGAGCAGCAGCAGGAATACGGTGCAGACGAGGCTGGTCCAGGTGTGGATGAAGGACCAGCGGCGGATGGTTTTGCTTTTCATTTTCTAGCCTTCAGACACACCGAAGCCGCCCACGGGGGCGGCCCGGTTGTTAACTCAGCCGATTACCACTGGTAGGTGGCACTGGCGACGACGCTGCGTTGGTCGCCGTAGTAGCAGTAGGAAGCATCGCAGGTGGAAATGTAGTCCTTGTCGAACAGGTTGGTGGCATTCAGTTTCACCGAAGCCCCCTTGAGGCTGTTGTCCAGGCGGCCGAGGTCGTAATGCACGGAGGCATCGAACACGGTGTAGGCATTGGCCTTGCCCAGCCAGGTGTTGCCCTGGTCGCCATAGGTATTGCCGGTGTAGCGGGCACCCGCGCCAATGCCGAAACCGTCGAGCACACCGGCGTGCCAGGTGTAGTCGGTCCACAGTGAGGCTTGCTGGTTTGGCATCAGTTGCAGGCGGTTGCCTTTGTATTGGCCTTTTTGCACTTCGGATTTGGCCAGGGTGTATGCAGCGATGACCTTAAGGTTCTCGGTCACGTCAGAGACGGCTTCCAATTCCAGGCCCTTGACCTTCACTTCGCCGGTCTGGTTGGTGATCGACTGGCCACCGGCGCCGAAGCTGGTAACCAGCACGTTCTTTTGGGTCAGGTCGTACACCGCGGCGCTCAGCAGGGTATTTGAGCCGGGTGGTTGGTACTTGACCCCCAATTCCCATTGCTTGCCTTCGGTGGGTTTGTACGACTCGGTTGGCGAGACGCTGGCGTTACTCGCTGGCTGGAACGATTCGGCGTAGGAGAGGTACGGAACGAAGCCCGAATCGAACACATAGCTCAGCGCGGCGTTGCCACTGAAGTTCTTGCTGCGGTCGGTATTGGTTGCATCGTTTTTGTTGAAGTAGGTGGTGCCTTGGTGCACCCAGTCTTCACGCCCGCCAAGAGTCAGGCGCCACTTGTCCAGGGCCATCTGGTCCTGGGCGTAAAGGCCAGTCTGGATGGTTTTCTGGTTGTAGTCGTAATAAGCGGTGGAGCGCGCCGGACGCACCACCGGCTTGGTGTTGACGGGGTTGTAGAGGTTGACTGTGCCGCCGTCACCGAAGATCGACAGGTACGAGGTGTCGGTGCGCTGGTGATCCAGGCCGAGCAACAGCGTGTGGGTGATATCACCGGTGGCGAAGTCAGCCTGGAAATTGTTGTCGACGGCGAACTGGCCGATGTTTTCGTCGACGTTGGTCGACCCGCGGCTGGTATTGCCCTCGGCATCAATGGTCGAGTAACCGTAGGAACCCACGGTCAGTTGCTGGAAAGCCAGCTCCGACTTGGTGTAACGCAGGTTCTGCTTGAACTGCCAGGTATCGTTGAAGCGATGCTCGAAGGCGTAGCCCAGCGCGTAGTAGGTGCGGTCGTAGTACTCGTAGTCCGGGTCGCCGAGGTTCTTGTGATGAGAGATGTCCCCCAGCGGCGATTTGATCTTGGTGCCGACAATGGGCAGGAACTGACTGGTGGCGCCGGTATCGTCGCGGGTGAACTGCGACAGGAACGTCAGCTTGGTGTCGGTATCAATATTCCAGGTCAGGCTGGGGGCGATGTTGTAGCGCTTGTTGTCGATGTGATCGACCTGGGTGCCGGCGTCGCGCACCACACCGCTGAGGCCGTAGAGAAACTGGCCTTCATCATCGATCTTGCCGGTGCTGGCGAAGTTGATCTGGCGGTAGTTGTCGCTGCCGTACTGCACCTGGATGGCATTGCTCGACTCGGCACTTGGACGTCGGCTGACCATATCCAGCAGGCCACCCGGTGGCGTCTGGCCGTAGACCGACGAGGCCGGCCCACGCAGCAGCGCAAGGCGGTCGAGGTTCCAGGTTTCGGCTTTCGGGTTGGCATACACGCCGCGTGGCAGCGGCAGGCCGTCGAGGAACTGGGTGGGTTCGAAGCCGCGTACACGCATCCAGTCGTAGCGGGTGTCACTGCCGTAGCTGGCGGACACGATACCGGGCATGTATTTGACGGCGTCATCCAGGTTCTGGACGTTGCGGTCCTGCATTTGCTGGCGAGTGGCGACGGAAATCGAACGCGGGGCTTCGACCAGTGCGGTATCGGTCTTGGTGCCGGCAGCGGTGCGGGTCGCCAGGTAACCATCAACCGGCCCCCATGCGCTTTCCGCGTCGGCCTGGCCGGTAATGCTGGTCTCCGGCAATGCCACGACCCCATCCGGGATCGCTACCAGGCTGAACGTGCCTGCACTGCTTTGCTCCAGTTGCAGCCCGGTCCCGCGCAACGCTTCACGCAATGCGCCTTGTGCATCGAATTGCCCTTTTACCGGCGCGGAAGTCTTGCCCGCTGCCAACCCCGGGTTCAGCGTCAGCGCCAAACCGGCCTGGCTGGCGATCTGGTTCAGGGTGGTGGCCAGCGACGCTGCCGGCAGATTGTAGGCGCGCGCACTGGACGCTTGTTCGGCGGCGAGCAACTGGGTGCTGGCCAGCGGGGCGCTGAGGGCAATGGCCACGGCCAACAGGCTGGGGCGCAACAAGGTGTCTAGCGTGCGGGACATAGGGCGGCTCCTGAATGGAAATATTTCTCAATTGCCTATGTGCCGAGCGAGATGCAAAAAGTGATAGGGCTCGATGAAAATAATTTCTATTAGTGGGTGAGTGCTGTTTTTGAGGGCCTCATCGCAGGCAAGCCAGCTCCCACAGGGGAACGCATTCCACCTGTGGGAGCTGGCTTGCCTGCGATGACAATGGCCTATGCACCACAGGAGCCTACGGCTTGGGCGCCACCGTCACCCACCACGGCGTGTGTTGTTGAATCTGCACCGGCAAGGTCGGCAGCAGCGCGTTCAGTGCCAGGTTGGTGTCGTGCAACGGAAAGCTGCCGGTGATCCGCAGGTCGGCCACCTGTTTATCCACACCCAGGTAACCGGTGCGGTAGCGGCTCAGCTCGGCAACCACATCGCCGAGCCGCGCGTTGTCCACCACCAGCATGCCGCGCGTCCAGGCGTCGGTGCCGGGGCTGACGGCAAGCATCGGGCCGAGGCTGTCGCGGCGCATCAGCACTTGCTGGCCTTCCTTGAAGATCTGCTCTTGATGCAGCGCTTCAGGCTGTGCGCCGACGGCAGACAGCAACACGCTGAGGCGGGTGCCATCTTCCTCACGCTTGACGATAAACCGTGTGCCCAGGGCGCGCAGGCTGCCTTCGCGGGTTTCAACAAAAAATGGACGGGCGTCGTTGTGGCCGGTTTCGACAAGGATCTCGCCTTCCTGCAATACGATCAGCCGACGTTTCTCGTCAAAGCGCACGTCAATGGCGCTGTGGGTGTTGAGGTTGATCACGGTGCCATCCGCCAGCTTCAGGGTGCGCTGTTCACCGGTGGCGGTGCGCTGGTCTGCCAGCCAATAGTTGAGCGGCACGTAGCGCTGGCCGACGAACAATGCCAGGCCGCACACCAGCACCACACTGGCCAGGCCGCTGCCGAGCTTGCGCACGCGGCGGCGAATGCCTTCGCGCGACTGCAGCAATGCCGCACGGGCCGGGCCCGAGGCCACACTGAAACGCTGATCGAGCATGCCCAACTGGCGCCAGGCGCGGGCGTGTTCTTCGTTGCTGGCCAGCCATTTGGCGAATTCTTCCTGCTCCACGGCACTACCGTCGCCCGAGTCGAGGGACAGTTGCCAGGCAATGGCCGCGTCGAGCACCCGCGCCGACACCGGCTTGGAACTGACCGGGCTCACAGCGGCTCGCCATACAGGGCGATGTAGCACTGGCGGATACCCTGGGCCAGGTATTGCCGCACCCGGGGCACGGAAACCCCCAGGCGCTGGGCGATTTCGGCGTGGCCCATGCCGTCGAGGCGGTTATAGAGGAAGGCCGCGCGGGCCTTGCTCGAGAGTTTGCCCAGCAGGCGGTCGATGGCCTTGAGGTCTTCGAGGATCAGTTGCTGTTCTTCCGGGGACGGGTGCTCGCTTTCCGGGATCAGCATCAGTTCGGTGAGGTAAGCCTGTTCCAGCGCGGCGCGGCGGAAATAATCGAACAGCAGGCCCTTGGCGATGGCCACCAGGAACGCCCGCGGCTCGCGGGGTTCACGCAGTTCTTCACGGCCCAGCAGGCGCATGAAGGTGTCCTGGCTGAGGTCTTCGGCGCGGCTGGGGCAGGCCACGTTGCGTCGCAGCCACGCCAACAGCCAGCTGCGATGGTCGCGGTACAACGCGCCAACAAGCTCACTGTGGGGACTTTGGATTGACGACAAGGCGACACCGATCGGAAAGTTTAAACTAACGAGAATTATTCGCGATTGTGGCAGAGGTGTAAGACGGGTGCAATTGGCGTTGGTCGGGCGGCGGCGTAATGCTATCTATCATGATGATGCCGCTTACTGTGGCGAGGGAGCTTGCTCCCGCTCGGCTGCGCAGCAGTCGTAATCCAGGCAGTGCATTTATTCAGTTGGAAATGGGTTGGCTGATTTGGGGGCGCTTCGCACCCCAGCGGGAGCAAGCTCCCTCGCCACCATTAGAATGAGGGCGCTTGTTTGCGGCGTTTCCATTGGCCCAGGCGCTGTTGTAACGCGTGCGGGCTGTCGATCTGCTGCTGCCGTGCGCGGCTGAACAAAATCAGCATCAGTTCCGCCGTTGCCAGCGCATCCGCACTGGCATGGTGACGCTCGCCCACTTGCAGCTTGAAATGCGTGATCCAGTCATCCAGCCCGGCTTCGCGGATGTTGGCGTCGGGGCACAGCAGCGGGGCGATGTCGGCCACGTCCAGGAACGGGTGGTTCAAGCGATAGCCCAGGCTGTCCTTGAGTGCCCGGCACAGCATGTGTTGATCGAAGGGCGCATGAAACGCCAGCAGCGGGCTGTCGCCGACAAACTCCATGAAGTCCATCAGCGCTTCTGCCGGGTCACTGCCCGCTGCAATGGCGCTGGGCCCCAGGCCATGGATCAGCACGCTGGGGCTGAGCTTGGTCTCGGCCCGGTGCAGGGTGCGCTCGAATAATTGCGAGAAGTCCACTGCGCCGTCCTCGATCACCACGGCGCCAATCGAAAGCACCTGGTCACGATTGAGGTTCAGGCCGCTGGTTTCCAGGTCCACCACCACCCAGCGCTGGGCCCGCAGCGATCCGTCCCCCAGCTCCCCAGGTGTGGGCAATTGTTCGACGCGCCGTTGTTGCGCCGCATCCAGGCCAGGTTTGGGTTTGCGCAACCAGCCAAACCAGCTCACAGCTGATACCGCAACGTCAGGCTGCCTTGCAGGCGTTGGGCCTGGCGCAGGGATTCGCGCAGGATGCGCCGGTCGAGGTGGTTGAGGCTGTCGGGATCGACGCGGTTGGAGTAGGGCAGGTTCTCGCGGGTTTGCAGTTGGTGTTGTTGCATGCGAGTTTGCTGGATGAAGTGATAGGCCTCTTCATAGGCGGCGCCATCAAGGCGTTCGATGACTTCCCTGGCCACCAGTTGGCGCAAGCGCTCCAGGGTGTTGATGGCGCTGATGCCGTTGGCCAATGCCAGCAGACGGGCGCCGTCGACAAATGGCGTGAGGCCTTGCACCTTGAGGTCAAGGGTTGCCTTGTCGGCGCCTTTGCGCGTCAACACAAAATCCCGGAAGCGCCCTACCGGCGGGCGCTGGCGCAACGCGTTCTCGGCCAGCATGCGCTGGAACAAACGGTTGTCTGCCACCTGGTCGAGAATGCCCTGGCGCAGTTGCTCGCACCCTTGCTCATCGCCCCACACCACCCGCAAATCAAAATAGATGCTCGAACCCAGCAGATTCTCCGGCGTCGCCTCACGGATAAACCCGGCAAAGCGCCGCGCCCATTCCGCCCGGGACAGGCACAGCTCCGGGTTGCCGGCCATGATATTGCCCTTGCACAGGCTGAAGCCGCACAGCGCCAGGCTCTGGTTGATCTGTTGTGCCAGCGGCAGCAGGCGCCCGCGAATCTCGGCGGCTTCGGCGGCGTCCCGGGCTTCGAACAGGATGCCGTTGTCCTGGTCGGTATACAGCGTCTGCTCGCGGCGGCCCTCGCTGCCGAAACACAGCCAGCTGAATGGCACGCCCGGGTCGCCTTTATCGGCCAGGGTCAACTCGATGACACGGCACACCGTGTGATCGTTGAGCAAGGTGATGATGTGGGTGATCTGCGTAGACGACGCGCCGTGGGCGAGCATGCGCTCCACCAACTGGCCGATTTCGCCGCGAATCGCCACCAGGTTTTCGACCCTGGGTGCATTGCGGATGGTGCGCGCCAGGTGCACCAGGTCAACCCGCTGCAGGGAAAACAGGTCACGCTCGGACACCACGCCACACAGGCGCTGATCCTTGACCAGGCACACGTGGGCGATATGCCGTTCGGTCATCGCAATCGCCGCGTCGAAGGCGCTGTGGTCCGGCGTGAGGAAAAACGGCGCCTGGGTCATATGGCGCTCGATGCCCTGGTTGAAATCACTGGTGCCGTCGGCCACCACCTGGCGCAGGTCCCGCAGGGTGAGAATCCCCAGGGGCGCCTTGTGCTCATCCACGATCACAATGCTGCCCACTTGTTGCTCGTGCATTTGCGTGACCGCTTCACGCAGCGGCGTCAGCGGGCTGCAGGTGACCGGGTGACGCATGGCCAATTCGCCCAGGCGGGTGTTCAGCGAATATTGGGTGCCGAGGGTTTCCACGGCCTTTTGCTGGACTTGCTGGTTGACCTGGTCCAGCAAGCTGCTCACGCCGCGCAAGGCAAAGTCGCGAAACGCGCTGGAAAGGGCGAACAGCTTGATAAAGGCCGGCTTGTTCAGTTGCAGGCAGAAGGTGTCTTCGGCGGCTTTGTGCTCGGTACGGGTGGCCCGCTCCCCCAGCAGCGCCGCCAGCGGAAAACATTCACCGGTGGTGATTTCAAAGGTGGTTTCTGTCGAGTCCGGCCGCTCGCCGACTACGCGCCCCTGCTTGACGATATAGAAGTGTTCCACCGGCCCGCCCGAGGGCTTGAGGATGCTCTCGCCGGGGCCGTAGAAGCGCAATTGACACTGCTCTACCAGAAATCCCAGGTGGGCGTTTTCCATTTGGTTGAACGGCGGGAAGCGTTGCAGGAATTGCAGGGTGCCGTGGATGTTCTGCAACACAGCGGTTTTCCCCGCTTGTGTGAAAGCATCAGCTTTACTCATACCTATGACCGCAGTTTTTTGTCGTTATCGTGCCCCATGGTCGACTCCTGCGCTGCGGGTGCCCATTGGACGTAAGTCTAGGTAGCGTTATGCCTTCCACGACTAGGGAAAAACCTTACATGAATATCGTCCAAACCCCGTAGAACGCCCACTAGGCAAACTTTCCGACGAAGTGCACATTGTTCGCCCTTCCGGCGATGTCTGACTTCTGTGCTGGGAGATTGAATAGAACTGCCGAGAAACGTATGTCCGACCACGATATTTTGAGTGATGCCGAGCGCGAGGCCCTGAGTGCTGTTATGCAGGAGCCGGATTTGCCGCCACAACGGGTTTTGATCGTGGATGACGACAAGGACGCGCGCGAACTGTTGGCAGAAATTCTTGGCCTGGACGGCATTCGTTGCATGACCGCCGACAGCGGCGAGGCTGCATGGGACTTGTTGAGTTCCAGCAGCTCCATCGGCTTGCTGATCACCGACCTGCGCATGACGCCGAGCAACGGGCTGCAATTGATTCGCCAGGTGCGCGAATCCACCCGGGCGGCGCTGCCGATCATCATCATGTCGGGTGACGCCGAAGCGCCGGATGTGATTGATGCGATGCACTTGAGCGTGGTGGACTTTTTGCTCAAGCCGATTGATAGCGTGAAGCTGGCGAAAATGGTGAAGCGGGAGTTGGGGATGGCGTCCTAGACGGTGCCATTGGTCTGATTTCGCGAAGAACTGTCAATTCTGACAGTAGGAAAGTATCGAACTTCGCATGTTTACTGATTAGGAGGGGGTGGGTCGCAGGCCTGCACCTAATCAATTTGTGGACAGGAGTTCATCATGAGTACTGAAAAATTCAATATCGATGAGAAAGAACTGCACAAGGCCAAGACTTTAAGCAGTGGTGATGCTCGTATTGAAGTTTCGCGAGATGGCACCTTGAGTCATGTATTTGTGCCTACAGACGTCTTTGGCTATCTCTCCTGGAGCGCTTTGGACGGTGCAGTTGAGAGTGTTCGTATCTACTACGGAAGCGACTTGAAAGCCGGGCCGCATCATCGGAAAGCTCCACTTCTTAATGTCACCTACCGCGATGCCGACGGCCATTCATACCATCAGCCTGTGCTGGGTGACCTCACTGTGCTGGTCGATCGTCCGGAGTCCGGTACTACCTTCAAGCACATCGGGAAACTTACAAACGTAACGTTTGAATCGGACGGAGGAACGGTCACGCTTAATGGGAACTACACCGTTGAGTCCGATTGACATCCCAAACAAAAAAGCCCTGATCGATAGGTCAGGGCTTTTTCGTTTCTAGCGCTTACTCACAGACCATTCTTGGCCTTGAACTCCCGACGCCGACGGTGCAACACCGGCTCGGTATAGCCGTTCGGTTGCTTGGTCCCTTCAATCACCAACTCCACCGCTGCCTGGAACGCGATGTTGCTGTCGAAATCCGGAGCCAGCGGACGGTACAGCGCATCCCCGGCGTTCTGACGGTCCACCACCGGCGCCATGCGCTTGAGGCTTTCCATCACCTGGGCTTCATTGACGATGCCGTGGCGCAACCAGTTGGCAATGTGCTGGCTGGAGATACGCAGGGTGGCGCGGTCTTCCATCAGGCCGACGTCGTTGATGTCCGGGACTTTCGAGCAACCCACGCCCTGGTCGATCCAGCGCACCACGTAACCGAGGATGCCCTGGGCGTTGTTGTCCAGCTCGTTGCGGATTTCTTCGTCGGACCAATCGGTATTCTGGGCCAGGGGAATGGTCAGGATATCGTCTACCGAAGCACGTTCGCGCTTGGCCAGTTCGGCCTGGCGGGCGAACACGTCAACCTTGTGGTAGTGCAGCGCATGCAGCGCAGCCGCCGTCGGCGAAGGAACCCACGCCGTGTTGGCGCCGGCCAGCGGGTGAGCAATCTTCTGCTCCAGCATGGCGGCCATCAGGTCGGGCATCGCCCACATGCCTTTACCGATTTGTGCGCGGCCTTGCAGGCCGGTGCTCAAGCCGATGTCCACGTTCCAGTTTTCGTAGGCGCCGATCCACTTCTCGGCCTTCATGGCGGCCTTGCGCACCATCGCGCCGGCTTCCATGGAGGTGTGGATCTCGTCGCCGGTACGGTCGAGGAAGCCGGTGTTGATAAACACCACGCGCTCGCTGGCGGCCTTGATGCAGGCCTTGAGGTTGACCGTGGTACGGCGCTCCTCGTCCATGATCCCGACTTTGAGGGTGTTGCGCGGCAGCTTCAGCACGTCTTCGATGCGACCGAACAGCTCGTTGGTGAACGCAGCTTCTTCGGGGCCGTGCATTTTCGGTTTAACGATGTACACCGAACCGGTGCGGCTGTTCTTGCGGCGGGTGTTGCCGTTAAGGCTGTGGATCGCCGACAGGCTGGTGAGCAGGCCATCGAGAATGCCTTCCGGCACTTCGTTGCTATCCTTGTCGAGGATCGCGTCGATGGTCATCAAGTGGCCAACGTTACGCACGAACAGCAGCGAACGACCGTGCAGGGTCACTTCCTTGCCGTCGGCACCGGTGTAGACGCGGTCGGCGTTCATGGTGCGGGTAAAGGTCTTGCCACCCTTGGCGACTTCTTCCGACAGGTCGCCCTTCATCAGGCCGAGCCAGTTGCGGTAGATCACCACCTTGTCATCGGCATCGACGGCGGCGACGGAGTCTTCGCAGTCCATGATGGTGGTCAGGGCGGCTTCCATCAGCACGTCTTTCACGCCGGCGGCGTCGGTCTGGCCGACCGGGGTGCTGGCGTCGACCTGGATTTCGAAGTGCAGGCCGTTGTGCTTCAGCAGGATGGCAGTCGGCTTGGCTGCGTCGCCCTGGTAGCCGATCAACTGGGCATCGCTGCGCAGGCCGCTGTTGCTGCCGCCCTTGAGGCTGACCACGAGCTTGCCGTCGACGATCTTGTAGCCAGTGGAGTCCACGTGGCTGCCGGCAGCCAATGGCGCGGCTTCGTCAAGGAAGGCGCGGGCGAAGGCGATGACTTTGTCGCCACGCACCTTGTTGTAGCCTTTGCCCTTTTCGGCGTCGTCGGCTTCGCTGATGGCGTCGGTGCCATAGAGCGCGTCATACAGTGAGCCCCAGCGCGCATTCGAAGCGTTGAGGGCGAAACGGGCGTTCATCACCGGCACTACCAGCTGCGGGCCGGCCATGTGGGCAATTTCTTCGTCGACGTTTTGGGTCGAGGCCTGGAAATCCGCGGCTTCTGGCAGCAGGTATCCGATATCTTGAAGGAAGGCTTTGTAGGCCACCGCGTCGTGGGCCTGGCCGGCGTGTGCCTGGTGCCAGGTGTCGATCCGCGCTTGAAAATCGTCGCGTTTGGCGAGTAGGGCTTTGTTCTTCGGCGCCAGGTCGTGGATGACCTTGTCGGCACCGGCCCAGAACTGGTCGGCGGTAATGCCGGTACCAGGAATGGCTTCGTTGTTCACGAAGTCGAACAGGACTTTGGCGACCTGCAGGCCACCGACTTGAACGTGTTCAGTCATTGCTTGCCTCACTCTGCGGAGCTTATGCGCTTTTCAGCTTTTCAATTTACCAATGAAGCCTCTGGCCATGTAAACCGTGAACACGCTGCACCAGTACATGCCGTAGAAGGCGGCTGGGCGGGCTGCGTCGCGGTGCGTGGTTGCCTTGGCAGACATCGACCTAACGTTATGTAGTGCGCGATTGGGCATACTACATGATGAGTTGCGGTTGTGAAAATTAGACTAAATACGTCGTTTAGCGACCCACTTTGGTCGTACGGTCACAGTGGGGTACGGGATGTTCTCAAAAAACTATTGGATTGTTCCATATAAATATAAAAATGGTACACGATTTGTTTTCGTGGCTACCTGAGTCCACCTTGGTAGGTACGAGGGGAACGCCTGGTTCCTACCTGATTTTCATAAGAAGAGGACGACACCATGGACCATCTCGTACTGACTGTCATCGCCCCGGACAAACCCGGTGTGGTCGAACGCATCGCCCAGTGCATCGCCGCCCATGGCGGCAACTGGCTGGAAAGCCGCATGGCGCACATGGCCGGGCAGTTTGCCGGGATTTTGCGGGTGAGCGTGCCGGCGGAAAATCGGCTGGACTTGATTGGCGCGCTGGAAGACTTGTCCACCCACGGCATTCGCGTGCTGCTGGGCGAAAGCAGTTCGCTCGCCCCCAGCGAGTCGCAACCCATCGCGATGGAACTGGTCGGTAACGACCGGCCGGGGATTGTTCGCGACATCACCGCGCTGCTCAGCAAGCAGGGTGTCAACCTGGAGCGCTTGATCACCGACGTGCGCCCGGCGCCCATGAGCAGCGACCTGCTGTTCCACGCCGAAGCCTTGCTGGCGGTGCCGTTGACGCTGCCGCTGGAAACCTTGCAGGCGGCGCTGGAAACCCTGGCCGACGACTTGATGGTGGAACTGGAACTACGCAGCGAGGAATAGTTGCCCACAAGGTTATGCATGGAAATCTTGCATGGGCCTGTGGATAACCTGTAGAGACCCGCGTCCGGCCCAGGCGGGCCGTGGCTCTTCGCCAGCTGGCTAAAAAACGAACAGTTTCAAGGGCTTGTGCACAAACGCCGGGGACCAGGCTGTGGATAACCTTGGGGTGAATGCCTGCAAGCCACACCAGCTGTGGCTTGCAGAGGTTTGTACGTTATTTGATCAGTTTTTCCGCACAGTCATCCAGGCGTCGATGCTGTAAACCACCAGGCCGGCCCAGATAAAGCAGAAGGCGATCAGCGTGGCGGGTGCCAGGTGTTCGTTGAATAACAGCACGGCTTCCAGCAGCACCAGGGTGGGCGCCACGTATTGCAGGAAGCCCAGGGCGGTGTAGGGCAAATGCCGTGCGGCGGCGTTGAAACACACCAGCGGGATCAGCGTCACCGGACCTGCGGCCACCAGCCACCACGCTTCGGAGGTGCTCCAGAATTCCATCTGTGCGCTGTGGGCCGAGGGGTTGAACAGCAACCATGCGATGGCAATCGGCACCAGCATCCAGGTTTCCACCACCAGCCCGGGCAATGCCTTGACCGGCGCCTGCTTGCGGATCAACCCGTAGAAACCAAAGGTCGCCGCCAGGACCAGGGATACCCACGGCAGGCTGCCGACTTGCCATACCTGTTGCGCCACACCTACCGCTGCCAGGCCCACGGCCACCCATTGCAGGCGGCGCAGGCGCTCGCCGAGGATCACCATGCCCAGCAGCACGTTCACCAGCGGGTTGATGTAGTAACCCAGGCTGGCCTCCAGCATGCGGCCACTGTTCACTGACCACACGTAGGTCAGCCAGTTGGCTGCGATCAAGGTGCCGCTCAGGGCCAGGATCGCCAGGCGCCTGGGGTTGTCCCGCAGTTCTCGGAGCCAGCCCGGGTGTTTCCAGACTATCAGCAGCAGACTGCCGAACAGCGCCGACCACAGCACGCGGTTGACGATGATTTCTGCGGCGGGAACGCTGGCGATGGCCTTGAAGTAGATCGGGAACAGGCCCCAGATGACGTAGGCGCTCAGGCCCAATATGTACCCGCGACGGGGGTTGGCGGCTTGCATGCAGAATCCTTGCTTAGGCAGCTAACAAAGCCGCGATTGTAAGGATATTTGTCAGTCAGTGGGATGTGCTTTTCTGTAGGAGCTGGCTTGCCGGCGATGGCTTCACCCCGGTTCCACTGATACACCGAGGCGCTTGCATCGCCGGCAAGCCAGCTCCTACAGGGGATTGTGGTGTGCGTTAGAACAGTTTCAAGGGTTCTTCATTGAGCGCCGACAACTGCTCGCGCAACGCTAGCACCTGGTCGCCCCAGTAACGTTCGCTGCCAAACCAGGGAAAGCTGTGGGGGAACGCCGGGTCGTCCCAGCGCCGTGCAAGCCAGGCGCTGTAGTGCATCAGGCGCAGGGCACGCAGGGGTTCGATCAGGGCCAGTTCGCGCGGGTCGAAGTCGTGGAATTCCTGGTAGCCGTCCATCAATTCCGACAGTTGCCCCAGGCATTCCTGACGATCACCGGCGAGCATCATCCACAGGTCCTGAACGGCGGGGCCCATGCGGCAGTCATCGAGGTCGACGATATGGAACATCTCGTCGCGGCACATCATGTTGCCGGGGTGGCAATCGCCGTGCATGCGGATGTTCTTGTGGGGCGTGGCCTTGTAGACCTCCTCCACACGCTTGAGCAGGTCGCGGGCCACGGACTCGTAGGCTGGCAGCAGGCTGCGAGGAATGAAGTTGCCTTCCAGCAGGGTGTTCAGGGAATCGTGACCGAAATTCTTCACGCCCAGGGCTTCGCGGTGTTCGAAGGGGCGGGTGGAACCGACCGCATGCAGGCGGCCGAGCAATTGGCCGAGGCGATACAACTGGTCGAGGTTGCCCGGCTCCGGTGCGCGGCCGCCACGGCGCGGGAACAGGGTGAAGCGGAAACCCGCGTGCTCGAACAGGCTTTCACCGTTGTGAATCATCGGCGCCACCACCGGCACTTCGCACTCGGCCAGTTCGAAGGTGAAGCTGTGTTCTTCGAGGATCGCTTCGTTGGTCCAGCGTTGCGGCCGATAGAACTTGGCGATCAAGGGCTCGGAGTCTTCGATGCCGACCTGGTAGACACGGTTTTCGTAGCTGTTGAGCGCGAGGATGCGGGCGTCGCTGAGGAAACCGATGCTTTCGACTGCGTCGAGCACCAGGTCAGGGGTCAGTGTTTCAAACGGGTGTGCCATGCGAACTCCTGCGCGCAGCAGGGCGCCGCGTCCGGCCGGGTATGGTAACGCACCCAGGGTTGGATAGGTGGTGACTGTTCTGACGCCTTCGCGAGCAAGTCGAATCGTCGCACCGCCGCTCCCACATTAAACCGAGTCCTGGCTTTGGAATGCGGTCAAATGTGGGAGCGGGCTTGCTCGCGAAGAGGCCTTATCAGGCGCCGACGATCCCGCCATCATCCCGACGAATCGCCATCACCGAGGACCGTGGCTTGCCATTCGGCAGATGCTCCGGCCAGGTGGAGCCACCGGTTTCCCCCGGATGCTGAATCCCCACAAACAGGGTTTTCTGGTCCGGCGAGAAGCTGATCCCGGTCACTTCACAGGCCACCGGCCCCACCATGAACCGCCGAATTTCACCGGTCGACGGGTCGGCACACAGCATCTGGTTATTACCCATCCCGGCAAAGTCGCCGCCGTTGCTGTAGTCGCCATCGGTGAGGATCCACAACCGCCCGGCCTTGTCGAAGCCCAGGCCGTCCGGGCTGTTGAACATGTTCTGCGGGTTGATGTTGGATGAGCCGCCCTTTGGCGTGCCGGCATGCACCGCCGGGTTGCCGGCCACCACAAACAAATCCCAGCTGAAGTCCTGCGCGCCATGGTCGTTGGCATTGGCCTTCCAGCGCAGGATCTGCCCGTAGACGTTTTTCTCCCGCGGGTTCGGGCCGCCCACCGGCTGGCCGTCTTCGCCGCGCTTGGCGTTGTTGGTCAGGGTGCAATACACCTGGCCGTCGGTGGGGCTGACCACGATCCATTCCGGGCGGTCCATGCGGGTGGCTTTCACCACGCTGGCGGCCAGGCGCGCGTGGATCAGCACTTCGGCCTGGCTGGCAAAACCGCTGTTGGCGTCGATGCCGTTCCTGCCGTAGGTCAGCTCGACCCATTGGCCCTGGCCCTTGGGGTGGTCGGCATTGCCGTCGCCCGCGTCGAAGATCGCCACGTACAAGGTGCCGTGGTCCAGCAGGTCCTTGTTGGCCTTGGGATTCTTGTGATTGATCTTGTCGCGGCTGATGAACTTGTAGATGAACTCGCCGCGCTCGTCGTCGCCCATGTACACCACGGCGCGGCCGTCGCGGGTTTCCGCCAGCGCAGCATTTTCATGCTTGAAGCGGCCGAGGGCGGTGCGCTTGACCGGTGTGGATTGCGGGTCGAACGGGTCGATTTCGACTACCCAGCCATGGCGGTTGAGTTCGTTGGGATTCTTGGCCATGTCGAAGCGGGGATCGTGGGGGTGCCAGTTGATGTCTTTGCTGGCGGCCACCACGCCATAGCGTTTCTGCCCAGCGTCGAAGGTCTGTTGCGGGTTGCTGCTGCCGAAGCAGTCGGTGAAGTTCTCTTCGCAGGTGAGATACGTGCCCCACGGGGTCTTGCCGTTGGCGCAGTTCTGGAAGGTGCCGAGGACTTTTTTGCCGGTTTTGTCGGCGCTGGTTTTCAGCCAGGCATGGCCCGCCGCAGGGCCGCCGAAGCGGATCGGCGAGTTGCCGTGGATGCGCCGGTTGTAGCGCGAGTCCTGGACGAACTGCCAGGTGTCGCCTTTGCGCCGTACTTCGATCACCGACACGCCTTCGCTGGCCAACGCCTTGCGCACGTCTTCGGCCGATTGCGGCGCGCCGCCGTGGGCGTAGAGGTAGCGGTAGTTGGTGTATTCGTTGTTGATCGCCATCAGCGCGCGGTTGTCGTCACCGGGGAAGGCGAACAGGCTCATGCCGTCGTTGTTGTCGCCGAACTGCTGTTCCTGGGCCTTGGCCGTGCCGTTGCCGCTGGGGTCGAAGGCCGGCGCGTTCTTGTGCAGCGGCTGGCCCCAGCTGATCAGTACCGAAGCGCTGTAGCCGGGCGGCAGGGTGATGGTGTCGCTGGTGGCCGAGGCGATGCTGGCGAACCCCAGCAACGGGCTGTTCGACGCGACGTTGACCGCCAGGGCGCTGCGGGTCAGCAGGTTGCCACCGAGGAACATCGCGGCACCGCACAGGGCGCCGGCGCCGATAAAACGCCGGCGGGTGAGGCCGATCATCTGTTCCAGGTCGGTGGCTTGGTTTTCTTCTAATAGGCTCATTTCAGGCTCCCTGCGGGTTTTTGCAGCCACCTTAGGGAGCAGTCGTGACGAAATTGTTGCAGTTTGAAGCGCTACACCGGAGTGCCCAGCAGCACGTTGCTGGGGGAGAACTGCACCTTCACCTGCAGGCCTTCGGCGGCATGGATCTGCGCAAGCGCGTCGGGCCGGGCCAGGGCGCAGAGAACCTGGCCGTTGGGCAAGGTGATCCGCACCTCGCTGGGGCCGTCTTCGGCATCGAGAATGGCGTCGATTTTTCCTTCCAGGCAATTGTGTCCAGGTGTTGCTGCCTGCGTGACGGCCAGTACTTCAAGCCAGCCGGCCTTGATCAGGGCGACGACTTCGGTGCCGATCTCCAGCTCCAGGCGCAAGGTGCTGTCGTGGGTGATCTGCGCATCCAGGCGCAGCCCGGCTGCCAGCTCCAGGCGAATCAGGTCATTGCGGCCGTGGCTGTCGATGGCGATCACCCGGCCGTGCAACTGGTTACGTGCGCTGGTGCGCAGCATCAGGCGGCCCAGCAGGTTGAAGTCGCTGGCGTCTTCGGCGGAATCCAGCACCTGGGCTTGCAACACCTGCAGGCGTTGGTAAAGGCGTAATACCCGCTCACCCTCGGCCGTCAACCTGGCGCCGCCACCGCCCTTGCCGCCGACGCTGCGTTCCACCAGGGGCTTTTGCGCCAGGTTGTTCAGTTCGTCGATGGCGTCCCAGGCCGCCTTGTAGCTCAGCCCCGCACTCTTTGCGGCGCGGGTGATGGAGCCTTGTTCGGCAATATGTTGCAGCAGTGCAATGCGCTGCGGGCGACGGACGATGTGTTGGCTCAAGAGGGTTGGCAGGGACATGGTTACACGCTTCGATGGAATGGGCAGACGTTGCGGGCAGGGCGCCCGCGAGTCAAGTCATGTGCCGGGCTTGGGCGTACGCGCCAGGCAATACACATCCACCTGTCGGGCGCCGGCATCCATTAACAGGCGGGCGAGACTGCTGGCGGTGGCGCCGGTGGTCAGTACGTCGTCGATCAGCGCCAAGTGCCGGCCTTTGACTTGCGCGCCGTCGGCCAGGGCGAAGGCCTGGTGCAGGTTGCGCTTGCGGGTCCTGGCGTCGAGGTCTTGCTGCGCCACGGTTTCACGCGGCCGTGACAGCAGGTGCTCATCCCAGGGGATGTTCAGGTCCTCACTCAGCCAGCGGGCGAGCATTGCCGCCTGGTTGAACCCCCGTTCCCGCAGGCGTTTGCGGGCCAGGGGCACGGGCAGCAGGCAGTCGGGGCGAGCCAGCGCGGCATCTTCATAGCGGTGTTGCAGGAATTGTCCCAACAGGTGCGCAAGCAGATGCCCCAGCGGCCAGCGGGCCTGATGCTTGAAACGGCTGATCAGGCTGTCGATGGGGAAGCTGTAGGTCCACGGCGCGACGACCTGCTTGAACGCCGGAGGTTGCTTCAAGCACTGGCCGCACACCAGGCCAGTCGCCGGCAACGGCAGTGCGCACACCTCGCAATGTTCCATCAGCCAGGGCAGCTCGGTTTCGCAGGCGCTGCAGACAGGATCGGCCGTTCCGCTGCTTTCATCGCAGATTAAACAGGTTTGGTTGCTTTTTAACCAGATGTAAACCTCGTGTTTGTTCTCAAGTTGACAGTGCATGAATCTTCCTTAAATATGCCGAGCATCCGTGTCGTACCTGTGGGTATTACTCCCACAGGGCTTGCCAAAGCATAATCAAGGAATCGCCCATGAGCGCCAGCATCACTGCCAACCTGCGTCACGATTGGTCTTTAGCCGAAGTCAAAGCGCTGTTCGTACAGCCCTTCAACGACCTGTTGTTCCAGGCGCAGACCGTGCACCGCGCGCATTTCGACGCCAACCGCGTCCAGGTTTCCACGCTGCTGTCGATCAAGACCGGCGCCTGCCCGGAAGATTGCAAATATTGTCCGCAGTCGGGCCACTACAACACCGGCCTGGAAAAAGAGAAGCTGATGGAAGTGCAGAAGGTCCTCGAAGAGGCCGCTCGCGCCAAGGCCATCGGTTCGACCCGTTTCTGCATGGGCGCCGCCTGGAAGCATCCGTCAGCCAAAGACATGCCCTACGTGCTGGAGATGGTCAAAGGCGTGAAGGCCATGGGCCTGGAAACCTGCATGACCCTCGGCCGTCTCGATCAGGACCAGACCGAAGCCCTGGCCCAGGCCGGCCTCGATTACTACAACCACAACCTCGACACGTCGCCGGAGTTCTACGGTTCGATCATCACCACCCGCACCTACGGTGAGCGCCTGCAAACCCTGGCGTATGTGCGTGATTCGGGGATGAAGATCTGCTCCGGCGGCATCCTCGGCATGGGCGAGTCCCTGGACGACCGCGCCAACCTGCTGATCCAACTGGCCAACCTGCCGGAGCATCCGGAGTCGGTGCCGATCAACATGCTGGTGAAAGTTGCCGGTACGCCGCTGGAAAACGCCGACGACATCGACCCGTTCGACTTCATCCGCATGCTGGCTGTGGCGCGCATCCTGATGCCGCAGTCCCATGTGCGGCTGTCGGCCGGGCGTGAGGCGATGAACGAGCAGATGCAGGCCCTGGCATTCTTTGCTGGCGCCAACTCGATTTTCTACGGCGACAAGCTGCTGACCACTGCCAACCCGCAGGCGGACAAGGACATGCAACTGTTCTCGCGCCTGGGCATCTTGCCGGAAGCTCGTGAAGAGCACGCCGATGAAGTGCACCAGGCGGCGATCGAGCAGGCGCTGGTGGAGCAGAAGAGCAGCGAGCAGTTTTACAACGCGGCTGTTTGATAAGTCCACTTTGGAATGCCATCCAAATGTGGGAGCGGGCTTGCTCGCGAAGGCGGTGTGTCAGCCAATACATAAGCTGACTGATCCACTGCTTTCGCGAGCAAGCCCGCTCCCACATTTTTGACTGCGTTCAACCTGATCTACCGAGGTCTGCATGTCTTTCGATCTCGCCGCGCGTCTTGCGGCTCGTCGTGCCGAACACCTGTATCGCCAACGTCCACTGCTGCAGAGCCCGCAAGGCCCTGACGTGGTGGTCGACGGCCAGCCGTTGCTGGCGTTCTGCAACAACGATTACCTGGGCCTGGCCAATCACCCGCAAGTGATTGAAGCCTGGCGCGCGGGCGCGGCTCGCTGGGGCGTGGGTGGCGGCGCTTCGCATCTGGTGATCGGCCACAGCACGCCGCACCATGAACTGGAAGAGGCCCTGGCCGACCTCACTGGTCGCCCGCGGGCGCTGCTGTTCACCACCGGTTACATGGCTAACCTTGGCGCCGTCACCGCGCTGGTGGGGCAGGGCGATACGGTGCTGGAAGACCGCCTTAACCACGCCTCGTTGCTGGATGCTGGTTTGCTCTCGGGTGCGCGCTTCAATCGTTACCTGCACAACGATGCTGAAAGCCTGGCCAAGCGCCTGGAGAAAGCCACCGGCAATACGCTGGTGGTGACCGACGGCGTGTTCAGCATGGACGGTGACCTGGCCGACTTGCCGGCGCTGGCCCGTGAAACCCGGGCCAAGGGCGCATGGTTGATGGTGGATGACGCCCATGGCTTCGGGCCTTTGGGCGCCAACGGTGGTGGGATCGTCGAGCATTTCGGTTTGAGCCAGGAAGACGTTCCGGTGTTGGTGGGCACTCTGGGCAAAGCCTTCGGTACTGCCGGCGCGTTTGTCGCGGGCAGCGAAGAGCTGATCGAAAGCCTGATCCAGTTCGCCCGCCCGTATATCTACACCACCAGCCAACCGCCGGCATTGGCCTGCGCCACGCTGAAAAGCCTGGAATTGCTGCGCACCGAGCATTGGCGCCGTGAGCATCTCAATGGGCTGATCCGCCAGTTCCGCCAGGGCGCCGAGCAGATTGGCCTGGAACTGATGGACAGTTTCACGCCGATCCAGCCGATCATGATTGGCGACAGTGCCCGCGCGGTGCGTTTGTCGCAGATGCTGCGCGAGCGCGGGCTGATGGTGACGGCGATTCGGCCACCGACCGTGCCTGCCGGTAGCGCTCGCCTGCGGGTGACCCTGACGGCGACCCACAGCAACGCCCAGGTGCAGCTATTGTTAAGCGCATTGGAAGAGTGTTTCCGCTTGTTAGGCCAGGAGCCCGACCATGCGTGATCGACTGATATTGCTGCCTGGCTGGGGCCTCGGCGTTTCGCCGCTGGAACCGCTGGCGGCGGCGTTGCAGGGGCTGGATGAACACTTGCAGGTGCAGATCGAACCGTTGCCGGACGTGGAGTCGGACGACCTTCAAGAGTGGCTCGATGAGCTGGATTCGACCTTGCCCCAAGACGTCTGGCTGGGTGGTTGGTCCCTCGGCGGCATGCTTGCTGCCGAGTTGGCCGCCCGGCGCGGTGATCATTGTTGCGGTTTGCTCACCTTTGCCAGCAACGCAAGCTTCGTGGCCTGGTCCCGCTGGGACCATGGCATGCACGAAGAGGATTTTATTGCGTTTCTTAACGGTTGCCGCCTTGATCCGGTTGCGACGTTAAAACGCTTCAGTCTGCTTTGCGCCCGGGGCTCCAGCGATCCCCGATCACTTGCTCGGCTATTGCTGGCGGGTGCCCCTAAAACCTCCGCGCAGACCTTGCTCAGTGGTCTGGAGCTGTTGGGCCGATTGGACACCCGCCAGGCGCTGGTCGACTTTCAAGGGCCGCAGTTGCATCTGTTTGCCGGGCTGGACGGGCTGGTTCCGGCTGAAGTGGCCAGTGAGTTGTTCGCCTTGTTGCCTGACGTTGAAATCGGCCTGATTGAACAGGCCGGTCACGCTTTTCTACTGGAGGACCCCCACGGTGTGGCGGGGGCCATCCAGGCTTTTTTGCATGAGTGCGGTGATGACTGATTTGTCCCATGTGCTGCCCGGCGGCTTGCCAGACAAGCGCCAGGTAGCGGCCTCCTTTTCCCGCGCAGCCGCCAGTTACGACAGCGTTGCCGAGTTGCAGCGTGCGGTGGGCAGCGAGCTGTTGCGGCGTTTGCCCGAAGGTCTTTCTCCACAACGCTGGCTCGACCTGGGCAGTGGCACGGGCTATTTCAGTCGTGTGCTGGGCCAGTCATTTGCGGATAGCCAGGGTTTGGCCCTGGATATCGCCGAGGGCATGCTCAAACACGCCCGGCCGCTGGGCGGTGCACAACATTTCATCGCTGGCGATGCCGAGCGCTTGCCCTTGCAGGACGCCAGTTGCGGGCTGATCTACTCCAGTTTGGCAGTGCAGTGGTGTTCGGATTTTGCCGCAGTGCTCAGCGAAGCGCAGCGCGTATTGCAGCCCGGCGGCGTGCTGGCGTTTGCCAGCCTCTGCGTGGGTACGCTGGATGAGTTGCGCGAAAGCTGGCGCGCAGCGGATGGCATGGTTCATGTGAACCGCTTCCGGCCGTTCAGTGCTTATGAGCAACTGTGCGCAGCCAGTGGTTTGCGGGTGCGCAGCCTGGAGCAGTGTCCCCACGTGTTGCATTACCCCGACGTGCGCAGCCTGACCCACGAACTGAAAGCGTTGGGTGCGCACAATCTGAACCCGGGGCGCCCAGGAGGGTTGACGGGCCGGGCGCGGATTGTTGCACTGGTGCAAGCCTACGAGCAGTTCCGCCAGGCCCAGGGCCTGCCGGCAACTTATCAAGTGGTGTACGCCGTCCTGGAGAAACCTCTATGAATGCCGCTTACTTCATCACGGGGACCGACACCGACGTCGGCAAGACCACCGTCGCTGCCGGCCTGCTGCATGCCGCGCGGCAAGCCGGCAAAAGTACGGCGGCGGGCAAGCCGGTAGCCTCTGGGTGCCAGCTGACGCCCAAGGGCCTGCGCAATTCGGACGCCCTGGCGTTGCTGGCCGAGTGTTCGTTGCCGTTGAGTTATGCCGAGGTCAACCCGGTGGCCTTCGAGCCGGCCATCGCGCCGCATCTGGCGGCCCGTGAAGCCGGCGTGGCGCTGACGGTGCAGTCGTTGTTGAAACCCATGCAGCACGTTCTCGCCAAGCAGGCGGACTTCACCTTGATCGAAGGTGCGGGCGGCTGGCGTGTGCCATTGGCGGACCAGGACAATTTGTCGGACCTGGCCCAGGCGCTGAAGCTGCCGGTGATCCTGGTGGTGGGTGTGCGGCTGGGGTGTATCAGCCACGCGCTGCTGACCGCAGAAGCCATCGCCCGGGACGGGTTGCCGCTGGCGGGCTGGGTGGCCAATATCATCGACCCCAAGACCTCTCGTCTGGAAGAAAACCTCGCGACCCTGGCTGAACGCCTCCCCGCGCCATGCCTGGGAAGGGTGCCCAAGCTCAAGCATCCCAGCGCCGAAGCGGTCGCCGCGTACTTGCAACTGGACCTGCTTGACTAGTTTTGCCTATCGCGAAGGCATTATGCCATTAGTGTTTTTGACGGGCGTTTTGCCGGTAGGTCTGCTTCAATAACAGTTCACGATTCTCTTATAGGCAGGTTCACGCCATGGAAATCTCTGGTAGCAGTGCGTTTTACTCGGGACTGAGCGCGATTCAGACCGGGCAGAACCGTGTCGACCAGGCCGCCGGCAAGATTGCCAGCGCCGCCACTTCCCAGCCTTCGGACGCGCAAAATGATCGTTTGCGTTCGGTAGACGCCAATCAGGCCAGCAACTCGGCGAGCAACATGGTCGAGATGGCCCAAGGCAAGTTCCAGGTTGAACTGGGCGCCAAAGTCGCCAAGGCTTCCGACGAAATGCTCGGCACGTTGATCGATACTTACGCATAACCCCCCCCTCTTATCATGCGAGCTGGCTTCTCTGTGGGAGCTGGCTTGCCTGCGATAGCGTCACCTCGATCCTCCTGATACACCGCGGCGCCCGCATCGCAGGCAAGCCAGCTCCCACACTGATCTTCACCGCTCAATAATCTTTTTCCCCCTGAATCGTCATGCGGCATTTCGCTGCAGGCCTTGCCGTGCCTGACGTTGACCTGCGTCATGACAAACGGCGTTTGCGCGACGCTTGACAAGGATTGGTCGTAAACGTATGTTTCAAACAACTGTTTGACCGCCACAACACATCCATGCGGTTGTTCATCCCAGATACATCAGCAGAGGTTTATCGCTATGCCTGACTACAAGGCCCCCTTGCGTGATATTCGCTTCGTTCGTGACGAACTGCTTGGCTATGAAGCGCACTATCAGAGCCTGCCGGCTTGCCAGGACGCTACCCCGGACATGGTTGACGCCATTCTCGAAGAAGGCGCCAAGTTCTGTGAGCAGGTACTGGCACCGCTGAACCGCGTGGGTGATATCGAAGGTTGCACCTGGAGCGAGTCAGGCGTTAAGACCCCTACCGGTTTCAAAGAAGCCTACAAACAGTTCGTTGAAGGCGGCTGGCCAAGCCTGGCCCACGACGTGGCGCACGGTGGCCAGGGCCTGCCGGAATCCCTGGGCCTGGCGGTCAGCGAAATGGTCGGCGAGGCCAACTGGTCGTGGGGCATGTACCCGGGCCTGTCCCATGGCGCGATGAACACCATTTCCGAGCACGGCACTCCCGAGCAGCAAGAGGCTTACCTGACCAAACTGGTGTCGGGCGAGTGGACCGGCACCATGTGCCTGACCGAACCGCACTGCGGCACCGACCTGGGCATGCTGCGCACCAAGGCCGAGCCTCAGGCTGATGGTTCCTACAAGGTTTCCGGTACCAAGATCTTCATCTCGGCCGGCGAACACGACATGGCCGACAACATCGTCCACATCGTGCTGGCTCGCCTGCCGGACGCACCGGCTGGCACCAAAGGCATTTCGCTGTTCATCGTTCCCAAGTTCGTACCAAACGCCGACGGTTCGATTGGCGAACGCAACGCGGTGTCCTGTGGTTCCCTGGAACACAAGATGGGTATCCACGGCAATGCCACCTGCGTGATGAACTTCGACGCGGCCACCGGTTTCCTGATCGGCCCGGCGAACAAAGGCCTGAACTGCATGTTCACCTTTATGAACACCGCTCGCCTGGGCACCGCGCTGCAAGGCCTGTCCCACGCTGAAATCGGCTTCCAGGGCGGCCTCAAATACGCTCGCGACCGCCTGCAAATGCGCTCCCTGACTGGCCCGAAAGCGCCGGACAAGGCCGCCGACCCGATCATCGTGCACCCAGACGTGCGCCGCATGCTGCTGACCATGAAAGCCTTCGCCGAAGGCAACCGCGCGATGGTGTACTTCACCGCCAAGCAGGTTGACGTGGTCAAGTACGGCACTGACGACGAAGCCAAGAAACAGGCTGACGCACTGCTGGCCTTCATGACCCCGATTGCCAAGGCGTTCATGACCGAAGTCGGTTTTGAAGCCGCCAACCACGGCGTGCAAATCTACGGCGGCCACGGCTTCATCGCCGAGTGGGGCATGGAGCAGAACGTTCGCGACAGCCGCATTTCGATGCTGTACGAAGGCACCACCGGCATCCAGGCCCTCGACCTGCTGGGCCGTAAAGTGCTGATGACCCAAGGCGAAGCGCTGAAGGGCTTCACCAAGATCGTCCACAAGTTCTGCCAGGCCAACGAAGGCAACGAAGCGGTACAAGAATTCATTGCACCGCTGGCGGCACTGAACAAAGAGTGGGGCGAGTTGACCATGAAGGTCGGCATGGCAGCCATGAAGGACCGTGAAGAAGTCGGCGCCGCTTCGGTGGATTACCTGATGTACTCCGGTTATGCCTGCCTGGCTTACTTCTGGGCCGACATGGCCCGCCTGGCCGCCGAGAAACTGGCTGCCGGCACCAGCGAAGAAGGCTTCTACACCGCCAAGCTGCAGACTGCGCGTTTCTACTTCCAGCGCATCCTGCCGCGTACCCGCACCCACGTTGCAACCATGCTGTCGGGCGCCAACAACCTGATGGACATGAAAGAAGAGAACTTCGACCTGGGCTACTAAGCCTCGGCCAGTTCGCTTCAAAAGCCGCCGCTCCTTCGGGAGCGGCGGTTTTTTTTGCGCGATAAAAAACCACAGTACCGCACTCAGGGATTGCTCCGAGCGGCCGTTACAGTGATGGCAATGTGATACGCATCACATTGAATGTGCTTAACTGTGATCAGTGAAGGCACTGTGCCATCTTTTTTGTGGGTCGGAGCTTTACCCTTGTCGCGCGCGTCTGCTGTACGTTTCAGTCATTTTTTACCTTCACTGCTTTTACTGCTGGCGGGGCTCTCGGCTGCGTATGTGAAGGATCTCAATGTGTTCTTCACTTCACTGTTCAATGTGCTGCCGACCCTCGTGCTGCTGCTGGGCGGCTCGTACTGCGCGGTCTACCGGCGCCAGCGAGAGCTGTTCCTGATGATCACGGTGTACGTGGTCTATTTCCTGCTGGATACCCAGACCGATTACTACCGCGATAACGGTCGCGTGCGGGACGACGCGGCCGTGGTCTTCCATCTGTGTTGCCTGTTGTTACCGTTGCTGTTCGGCATCTACGCGGTCTGGCAAGAAAAAACCCACCTGTTTCGCGACTTCGTCGCACGCTGCGCGGTGCTGTTTGCGGTAGGCAGCGTGGCACTTGCCCTTGAACAAAGTTTTCCCCATGCCTTGTTGAGCTGGTTGGCTGAAATTCGCTGGCCCGCCTTGCATGGCCGCTGGATGAGCCTGATCCAGCTGTCCTATCCGATGTTCCTGATTGGTTTTGTGACCCTGGCCGCGCAGTACTGGTATCAACCAAGACCGCTGCACGCCGCGCAACTGGTAGGGTTGCTGGGCTTGTTCTGGATGTTGCCGCAGACGTTCATCCTGCCGTTCACCCTGAACATCATGTGCAGCCAGGTGATGCTGATGATCGCTGCCGGGGTGGCCCACGAGGCTTATCAAATGGCCTTCCGTGACGAGCTGACCGGGTTGCCGGGCCGCCGCGCGCTCAATGAGCGCATGCAACGCCTGGGGCGCAATTATGTGCTGGCCATGGGCGACGTCGATCACTTCAAGCGTTTCAACGATACCCATGGCCACGACGTGGGCGACCAGGTACTGCGCCTGGTGGCCAGCAAGCTGTCCAAGGTCAACGGCGGCGGCCGGGCCTACCGCTATGGCGGTGAGGAATTTGCCGTGGTATTCGCCGGCAAGACCCTGGATGAATGCCTGCCGCACCTGGAAGAGATCCGCGAAATCATCGCCAACTACGACATCAAACTGCGTAACCCGGACCGTCCCCACGACGACCAGCAGGGGCGCCAGCGTCGTGTGGGCAATGGCGCTTCCAGCGTGTCGGTGACCGTCAGCATCGGTGTGGCCGAACGCCAGGCCGAGCAGCGCAGCCCTGAAGAAGTGCTCAAATCCGCCGACCAGGCGCTGTACAACGCCAAGGGCGCGGGGCGTAACTGCGTGGTCGCTGCGGGGCAGACCCGCCGCGGCGCGGTCCGCATGGACAGCGCTGCCGGTTGAGTGATGGTGGTGTATTCAGCGGCCCTACAGTGATTGTCCGGTGGGCCGTGGGGCAGTAGGTTGAAGGCATCTGCTGCCGGAGACATTGCCATGCCTGACTATAAAGCTCCCCTGCGCGACATGCGCTTTCTGATCGATCACGTCTTTGACTTCCACGGCCACTACGCCGCGCTGGGTGCAAGCGATGCCAGCCCGGACATGGTCGGCGCGATCCTCGAGGAAGGTGCGAAGTTCTGCGAAAACGTCCTGGCGCCGTTGAACCGCTCCGGCGATGAAGAAGGCTGCCATTTCGACAACGGTGTGGTGACCACGCCCAAGGGCTTCAAGGAAGCCTTCGCGCAGTACGTGGAAGGCGGCTGGCACGGTTTGGCGGCTGACCCGGCCTACGGCGGGCAGGGCTTGCCAATGTCCCTGGGCCTGGTGCTCGCGGAGATGATCTCCTCCAGCAATACGTCCTGGGGCATGTACCCTGGCCTGACCCACGGTGCGATGTCGGCGATCCGTGCCCACGGCACTGAAGAGCAGAAAAACACCTACCTGAGCAAACTCACCGCGGGCCAGTGGACCGGCACCATGTGCCTGACTGAAGCCCATTGCGGCACCGACCTTGGCCTGATCAAGACCCGCGCCGTACCGCAGGCCGACGGCAGTTATGCAGTCACCGGCAGCAAGATTTTCATCTCGGCCGGCGAGCATGACATGAGTGACAACATCATCCACCTGGTGCTGGCCAAGCTGCCGGATGCGCCGGCCGGCACCAAGGGAATCTCGCTGTTTATCGTGCCCAAGTTCCATGCCGACTCGGGCGAGCGCAACACGATGAGTTGCGGCTCCATCGAGCACAAGATGGGCATCAAGGCGTCGGCCACCTGTGTGCTGAACTTCGATGGCGCCCGGGGTTTCCTGATCGGTGAGGCGAACAAGGGCCTCAACTGCATGTTCACCATGATGAACCATGCGCGCCTGGGCACCGGCATGCAGGGCCTTTGCCTGGGGGAAGCGAGCTTCCAGGGTGCGATCAAGTACGCCAACGACCGCTTGCAGATGCGCTCGCTGACCGGCGCCAAGGCACCCGAAAAAGCCGCTGATCCGATCATCGTCCACCCGGATGTGCGGCGCATGTTGCTGACCATGAAAGCCTTCAATGAAGGCAACCGCGCATTGACCTACTTCTCGGCACAGTTGCTCGATACCGCACACCTGAGTGGCGACGAGGGGCAACGCCAGGAAGCCGAAGACCTGTTGGCCTTCCTTACGCCGATCTGCAAGGCGTTCATGACCGAAACCGGACTGGAGGTGACCAACCACGGCATGCAGGTGTTCGGTGGCCATGGCTTCATTCGTGAATGGGGCATGGAGCAACTGGTTCGCGATTGCCGGATTGCGCCGATCTATGAAGGGACCAACGGCATCCAGGCCCTGGATTTGCTCGGGCGCAAGGTGCTCGGCAGCCAGGGCAAGCTGCTGCGCGGCTTTACCAAAATCGTCCACAAGTTTTGCGCGGCCAACGCCGAACATCCGCAACTCAAGGCCCATGTGGCTCAGCTCAACCAGTTGAATCAGCAGTGGGGTGAGCTGACGGTCAAGGTAGGCATGGCAGCCATGAAAAACCCGGATGAAGTCGGCGCTGCAGCCCTGGATTACCTGATGTACAGCGGCTACATCATCCTTGCCTACTTGTGGCTGCGCATGGCGCTGGTGGCACAAGAGCAGTTGGACAGCGGTAGCGGTGATGCCGATTACGCCCAAGGCAAGCTGGCGACCTGCGAGTTCTACTTCAAGCGCCTGCTACCGCGCACGGCCGCGCACCGGGCGGCGGTGGAGGCGGGCAGTGAGTGCCTGATGAGTCTGCCGGCGGAGCTGTTTGCGCTTTAGTGACCGTAAAATACTTGTTGGTCACAAGCAGACCCTATGTGTCACAAAAGTTGTTCGGTTACACTCGGGGTCTGTAAAACCGACCCCACCCGAATAACGTTAAAGTTCTCACGAGGTTTGCCATGGCTGACTACAAAGCGCCGCTGCGCGATATGCGCTTCGTCCTCAACGAAGTTTTCGAGGTCGCCAAACTCTGGGCCCAACTGCCCGCGCTGGCAGAAACCGTCGACGCCGAGACCGTTGAGGCAATCCTCGAAGAAGCCGGCAAAGTCACCTCCAAGACCGTCGCCCCGCTCAGCCGCGGCGGCGACGAAGAAGGCTGCCGCTGGGAGAATGGCGCGGTCTTCACCCCGGCTGGCTTCAAGGACGCCTACAAAACCTACGCTGAAGGCGGTTGGGTAGGTGTTGGCGGCGACCCGGCGTACGGCGGCATGGGCATGCCCAAGGCAGTGTCGGCCCAGGTAGAAGAGATGATCAACTCGTCGGGCCTGGCCTTCGGCCTCTACCCGATGCTGACCTCCGGCGCCTGCGTGTCGATCAACACCCACGCCAGTGAAGAGCTCAAGGCCACTTATCTGCCGAATATGTACTCCGGCGTGTGGGCCGGTTCCATGTGCCTGACCGAACCTCATGCCGGCACTGACCTTGGGATAATTCGGACCAAGGCCGAGCCTCAGGCAGACGGTTCCTACAAGGTCAGCGGCACCAAGATCTTCATCACCGGTGGCGAGCACGACCTCACCGAGAACATCATCCACCTGGTGCTGGCCAAGCTGCCGGACGCACCGGCGGGTCCCAAGGGTATTTCGCTGTTCCTGGTACCCAAGTTCATGGTCAATGCCGACGGCAGCCTGGGCGCGCGCAATCCGGTGACCTGCGGCTCCATTGAACACAAGATGGGCATCCAGGCGTCTGCGACCTGCGTGATGAACTTCGACGAAGCCGTGGGCTACCTGGTGGGCGAGCCGAACCGTGGCCTGGCCGCGATGTTCACCATGATGAACTACGAGCGCCTGGGTGTGGGCATCCAGGGCCTGGCCTCCGGTGAGCGCTCTTATCAGAACGCTATCGAATATGCGCGCGACCGCCTGCAAAGCCGTTCGCCAACCGGTCCGAAAGCCAAGGACAAGGTCGCTGACCCAATCATCGTCCACCCGGACGTGCGGCGCATGCTGCTGACCATGAAAGCCTCGAACGAAGGTGGCCGTGCGTTCTCCACCTATGTGGCGATGCAGCTCGACACCGCCAAGTTCAGCGAAGACGCCACCGCCCGCAAACGCGCGGACGATCTGGTTGCTCTGCTGACCCCGGTTGCCAAGGCGTTCCTGACCGACCTGGGCCTGGAAACCACCGTGCACGGCCAGCAGATTTTCGGCGGCCACGGCTACATTCGCGAATGGGGCCAGGAGCAACTGGTGCGTGATGTGCGCATCACCCAGATCTACGAAGGCACCAACGGCATTCAGGCCCTGGACCTGGTGGGACGCAAGATCGTCGGCAGCGGTGGGGCGTTCTACAAGCTGTTCGCTGATGAGATCCGCCATTTCACCGCCACTGCCGGCGCCGAACTGGCCGAATTCACGAAGCCGCTGAACGCGGCCGTGGATGACCTGGACGAACTGACCGCCTGGCTGCTGGACCGCGCCAAATCCAACCCGAATGAAATCGGCGCGGCATCCGTGGAATACCTGCACGCGTTCGGCTACATGGCTTATGCCTACATGTGGGCCCTGATGGCCAAGGCGGCTCTGGGTAAAGAGGCTCAGGAAGACTTCTACGCGAGCAAGCTGGGCACCGCGCGTTTCTACTTTGCGCGCTTGCTGCCGCGGATCGCGTCCCTCAGCGCCTCGGTAAAAGCCGGTAGCGAATCGCTGTTCTTGCTGGATGAAGCACTGTTCTAAGGACTTGGAGGGCGTGTAAGCATTCTCTTACATGACGTGCTGCTATTCGTCCTCTATCGCCAAATTGGATCCACGGATAATCTACTTCACATGGACGTCGCGCAGGAAGCGCAAAGCAACAACACGGACACGTAGGATTCTGCCAGGAAGGCGGAGTGAAATGGATGTCAGGGAAACAGTCTGCAAAGCCCCGCTTCGGCGGGGTTTTCTTTTGCCTGCGAAAAAGTCAGGCGGGCGCGTTCATCACGTCTTCCAGCAGCGTGCGCAACAATTCCAGCGTCGCCTGCTGGCGCTGCACATCCCGGCACACCAACCCCACTTTCAACGGCACCCGTGGTTCGCTCAAGGGTTTCCACAGCAACGCCTTGCTGTTGTGTTCATCCTGGGAGCGTCCGGGAAGCACCGTCGCCAGCTTGGTGTGGGGCAGGCTGTCGAGAATCCCCGCCATCGTATTCAACTCGGCCTGCACTTGCGGGCGTCGGCCCAGGTTGGCCAATTGACCTTGCCATATCTGGCGCACCTGAAACTCTTCCCCCAGCAGCAACATGGGTAACTCGGCGGCTTGCTTCAGGGAGACTTTCTTGAATTCCCGCAGCGGGTGATCAGCCGGGATGACTACCTTCAGTTCATCTTCATACAGCAGCACGCCGTGCAGCCCCGGCTGGCGTGGCGGCAGGTAGCTGATGCCGATATCCAGCGAGCCGTTGAGCAGCCGGCGTTCGATTTCCATCCCGGTCAGCTCGTAGATCTGTACGACCAGGTGCGGCTGGGCCTTGCGCACTCGTTCGAGCATCTGCGGCACCAGGCTGGTGTGCACGGTTTGCAGCACGCCGATCGCCAAGGTGCGCAGTGCCTGGCCCTTGAAGTTGCGCAGTGCTTCCACCGCGTGCTGCATACCGTCGAGCAAGGGCAGGGCGTGGTTATACAAAGTGTGGGCGGCGAGGGTCGGCAGCAGGCGCTTGCTGCTGCGTTCGAACAGGCTCACATCAAGGTTTTGCTCGAGCTGGCGAATCTGCTGCGACAACGCTGGCTGGGAGATCGACAGGCGCTCCGCTGCCCGCCCCACATGGCCTTCTTCGTACACCGCGACGAAATAACGCAGTTGCTTGAAATCCATAAGTAATGCTTATCGAAAATGCTGGAAAATCGAAATGGCCGAGTGCCCCCAAGGCGCCTAGTCTAGCGCCTATTCACAGGGCTTACAGGGCCGGAAAGCACGATGAGTAGTGTTTATGTTGACGGTGTTTGCATAGGCAAGGCAAAAAACCTCCGCCATGGGTTTATCGGTAATGCCGACCAAGGTGCGATTGCCAAAGGGGTTCATCCATGAACCTGTTCAACCTGCGTCGCCCCGCCCCCAGCCTGGATGATCTGATCCTCGAGGCGAAGACCCCGGCTCTGCGAGACGATCTTTCCAGCGATTGCCTGATGCCCAGTGTGGCCCGCCCGCCCCAGGTGTTTGTACGCGGCCAAGGCTCCTGGCTGTGGGACAGCGAAGACCGCGCCTATCTCGACTTCAGCCAGGGTGGCGGCGCCAACAGCCTGGGCCATAGCCCACAGGCAGTGACCAAGGCGCTGGCCGATCAGGCCCAATCGCTGATCAATCCCGGTAACAGCCTGCACAACCGCGTTCAACTGAACCTCGCCGACCGCCTGTGCCATCGCACCGGCAGCGACCAGGCCTACCTGCTCAACAGCGGCGCGGAAGCCTGCGAAGCGGCCATCAAGCTGGCGCGCAAATGGGGCCAACTGCACCGTGGTGGCGCCTATCGCATCATCACCGCGAGCAACGGTTGCCATGGCCGCAGCTTTGCCGCGATGTCGGCCTCGGCAGCCGCCAGTGAAAACCGTTTTGAGCCCCAGTTGCCAGGCTTCAGCCACGTGCCGTTCAACGACCTGCCGGCGCTGCACGCGGCGGTGGATGCGCAAACCGTAGCAATCATGCTGGAACCGATCCAGAACGATGCCGGCGTCATTCCCGCGACCGAGCATTACCTCAAGGGTGTCGAACGTCTGTGCCGTGAGCTGGGAATTCTGTTGATCCTCGATGAAGTGCAAACCGGCACCGGCCGTTGTGGCACGTTGCTCGCCGAACAGTACTATGGCGTTTGCGCCGACATCATCACCCTGGGCAAGGGCTTGGGGGGTGGTGTGCCGCTGGCGGCTTTGCTGGCACGGGGCAAAGCATGTTGTTTTGAGCTGGGTGAGCTGGAAGGCACCCACCACGGCAACGCGCTGATGGCTTCCGCCGGTGTGGCGGTGCTTGATACGGTGCTGAACCACGGATTTCTTGAACACGTCTGCGAGGTCGGCACTTACCTGGGTGAAGGGCTTGCCCGCCTGGCGCATCGCTATGACCAGGGTGAACTGCGCGGCCAGGGCCTGATGTGGGGACTGACTCTGTCGGAGGATTCGGCAGATGCGGTGGTAAACGCCGCCCTCAGTGAAGGCCTGATCCTGAGCGCGCCGCAACCCGATTGCCTGCGCTTCACCCCGGCGCTCACATTGAGCAAAAGCAACGTCGACGAAATGCTCCTGCGTCTGGCCCGTGCCTTCTCCCGGGGGCGCACTGCACAGCTGCAATGCCGCAAGGGCATTGCCGTTTAAGCCCCATATTTCCTGAACCGTCTCGCGGTATACGCGGCGCCTCCAGCCTGATTCTTTTGGCTGGGGGCGTTTTTTTGTCCGCGAATTAGACGATGGCTGAGTGCCAGATCCCACTGAACCCTTACCAACGGCCAAGGTCGATTAGCTTGTACGGCTCACACGAGCCGATTTTCTGGAGCTGAACCCATGGATATCATTCGCATCATCATCGCTATTCTGCTTCCGCCACTGGGTGTGTTCCTGCAAGTGGGTTTCGCTGGCGCGTTCTGGCTGAACATCCTGCTGACCTTGTGCGGTTACATTCCCGGCATCGTGCACGCGGTGTACATCATCGCCAAACGCTAAAAGACCTCAGCCTTTCGCGATCAGCCGTGAGTTGCGCTCATTGCGAAAGGCCAGTTGCTCGATGGTCTGGGTGGCGTGCTCCGCTTCTTCGCGGGCCTGGAGGATCATGCCGTGATGCTCCGATTTGCTGCACACCGGGTCGGCGTTGCTGGCATCCCCGGTCAGCATGAACGCCTGGCAGCGGCACCCACCGAAGTCCTTTTCCTTCTCGTCACATGAACGGCACGGCTCGGGCATCCAGTCGTAGCCGCGAAAGCGGTTGAAGCCAAACGAGTCGTACCAGATGTGTTGCATGCTGTGGTCGCGCACATTGGGAAATTGCACCGGCATCTGTCGGGCTCCGTGGCACGGCAGGGCAGTACCGTCCGGCGTTACTGTCAGAAAGATGCTGCCCCAGCCATTCATGCAGGCTTTCGGGCGTTCCTCGTAGTAATCCGGCGTGACGAATATCAGCTTGCACGGGTGGCCTTCGGCTTCGAGCTTGGCGCGGTATTCGTTGGTGATGCGTTCGGCGCGCACCAGCTGTTCTTGGGTCGGCAACAGGCCGACCCGATTGAGCTGGGCCCAGCCGTAGAACTGGCAGGTGGCAAGCTCGACAAAGTCCGCTTCCAGGGCAATGCACAGCTCAATGATGCGGTCGATCTTGTCGATATTGTGCCGATGGGTGACGAAGTTCAGCACCATCGGGTAGCCATGGGCTTTCACTGCCCGGGCCATTTCGAGTTTTTGTGCGAAGGCTTTTTTCGAGCCGGCCAGCAAGTTGTTCACTTGCTCGTCACTGGCCTGGAAACTGATCTGGATATGGTCCAGGCCGGCCTTCTTGAAGTCGCTGATCTTCTGCTCGGTGAGGCCGATGCCGGAGGTGATCAGGTTGGTATAGAAACCCAGCTTGCGCGCCTCGGCGATCAGTTCGGCGAGGTCCTGGCGCACCAGCGGCTCACCGCCGGAAAACCCCAGTTGCGCAGCGCCCATTTCCCGGGCTTCACGAAATACCTTGATCCACTGTTCCGTGCTCAGTTCCTTGCCCTGCTCGGCAAAATCCAGCGGATTGGAGCAGTACGGGCATTGCAGCGGGCAGCGGTAGGTCAGCTCGGCCAGCAACCAGAGCGGCAGGCCGATTTCCGGCTTGGGTGGCAGGTCAGGCAAGTTCGATCCAGTGCTGAGCACGGGCAACCTCCATGAATTGCTCGATGTCTTCACCCAGCTCGGGCACGCCAGGGAACTGCTTGTCCAACTCGGCGATGATTGCGCTGACATCGCGCTCGCCGTCGATCAAGCCACCGATCAAGGCGGCGCTGTCGTTGAGCTTGATCATGCCTTCCGGGTACAGCAGCACATGGCCTTTTTGCGCCGGTTCGTACTGGAAACGATAGCCCTGGCGCCAGGTCGGTTTTTTGCTGCGATCGAAGCTCATAGGGTGATCCCCTTATGCCATACACGCTGATCGGTCACGCTGTGATACGGCGGGCGTTTCAGTTCATAAGCCATGCTCATTGCATCGAGCATGCTCCAAAGAATGTCCAGTTTGAACTGGAGAATTTCCAGCATGCGCTCCTGGCCTTCGCGGGTGGTGTAGTGCTGCAGGGTGATGGCCAGACCGTGCTCCACATCCCGGCGAGCCTGGCCCAGGCGGGTGCGGAAATACTCGTAGCCGGCGGGGTCGATCCATGGGTAATGCTGGGGCCAGCTGTCGAGGCGCGACTGGTGGATCTGCGGGGCGAACAACTCGGTCAGGGAACTGCTGGCGGCTTCCTGCCAGCTGGCCCGGCGGGCGAAGTTGACGTAGGCGTCTACCGCAAATCGTACGCCCGGCAGTACCAACTCCTGGGAGCGCAGTTGATCCGGGTCGAGGCCGACGGCCTGTCCCAGGCGCAACCAGGCTTCAATGCCGCCGTCTTCGCCGGGAGCGCCGTCGTGATCCAGCAGGCGCTGGATCCACTCACGACGAATCTCCCGGTCCGGGCAGTTGGCCAGGATCGCGGCGTCCTTGAGGGGAATGTTCACCTGGTAATAAAAACGGTTGGCGACCCAGCCCTGGATCTGCTCGCGGGTGGCGCGGCCTTCGTACATCGCCACGTGATACGGGTGATGGATATGGTAGAAGGCGCCCTTGGCGCGCAGGGCCTGTTCGAACTCGGCGGTGGTCAGCGGTGTGTCAGTCATTTGGCTCGCTCCTACAATTCAATGCTCATGCCGTCGTACGCCACTTCCACATTGCGTCGCAGCAGCTCGGCTCGCTCGGGCGAGTCTTCATCCAGGATCGGGTTGGTGTTGTTGATGTGGATAAGCACCTTGCGCTGCTTGGGCAACTGCTCCAGCACTTCCAGCATGCCGCCGGGGCCGTTTTGTGCCAGGTGGCCCATCTCGCGACCGGTGCGGGTGCCGACGCCACGGCGCTGCATTTCGTCGTCGTCCCACATCGTGCCGTCCACCAGCAGGCAATCGCTGCCGGCCATGATTTCCAGCAACGGTGCGTCAACCTTGCCCAGGCCCGGCGCATAGAACAGCTTGCCGCCGGTGCGCAGGTCTTCGACGATCAGGCCGATGTTGTCGCCCGGGTGTGGGTCGAATCGGTGAGGTGAGTAGGGCGGTGCCGCGCTGCGCAGCGGCAATGGTGTGAAGCGCAGGTTGGGGCAGGCGGGGATCGTGAAGCTGGCGTCCAGCTCGATGCGGTTCCAGGCCAGGCCGCCGTTCCAGTGGGTCAGCATGGTGAACAGCGGGAAGCCGGTGCTCAGGTCCTCATGGACCATGTCGGTGCACCACACCTGGTGCGGGCAGCCTTCGCGCAGGCTGAGCAGGCCGGTGGTGTGGTCGATCTGGCTGTCCATCAGGATGATCGCGCTGATGCCGGTATCCCGCAGCGCGCGGCCCGGTTGCATCGGGGCGAAGCCTTGAAGCTGGGCGCGGATATCTGGCGAGGCGTTGCACAGCACCCAGTTCACGCCGTCATCGGAAATCGCGATGGACGACTGGGTACGCGCCTCGGCCCGCAGGCTGCCGTCGCGAAAACCTGCACAGTTCACGCAGTTGCAGTTCCATTGCGGGAAACCACCGCCCGCGGCGGAACCTAGAATCTGGACAAACATGGCCGCTCCATTACACACAACTCAAAAATAAAAACGCCCCGGGCGAGCCGAGGCGTTGCATTGCGATACAAAGCCAATCAGCGGCTGGCAAAGTACATGGTGACTTCAAAGCCGATACGCAGATCAGTGTAAGCAGGTTTGGACCAAGTCATGTTCTTACTCCTACGAAGGGAAGGGACGTTTACTACCAAGTAATACATATAGTCCACCTCCAAGCGGAGATGTTCAGATGTGTGCATGTGAATGTTACGTACTTCTTTTGAAGATAGCGCTGTCCTGCGGGAAAAAGCCTTTTACCGAAGCGGCAATGATCAGCCAGATCGTTGCCAGGAGCCGGCGGCACAAGCGCCATTGGCCACACAGCACCATCCGCCTGCAGCAGCATTGAGTTGCTGTGCAGCTACCATTAAATCCTCACGGGTGCGGGTCTGGATGAAATCTTGCAGCTGCTGGATGTAATCCGACGGGTGGCCTGCCAAGTGCGCGTGCCAGAGCAGTTCAGCGGCTTGGGAAGTGGGTAGGGCGTCGAGGGAAAATTGCCGGGCCAGATCGTTCGGCAGTTCGCTGGCGTTGATCAGCGCGGGCAGTTGCTTCAGGAACGCCTGCAGGTGATCAAGTATTTGCGCAAGAGACGCGCTTGGGGATTGCACCCCAAACAGCAGGCCGGTTTGCCCGCTGTACTGTCGGATGTCGCTGAACACCGCGTAGCCCAATTGAAGCTCAACACGCAGTTGCTGGTAGAACGGCGCTTGCACCAGATGTGCGAGTAGACGCCAGCAAGCCTCGTCCGCCAGGGAGCGTGTGGCTGTCGGGCAGAACAGCAGCAACGCGGCGTCGCTGGAATCGGTCCTGACTTCGTGCCAACGATGCTGGCTGCTGATTGACGGCAGTTCGCTGATAGCCGCTTGCGGTTGGCCGGGCAGTTTCCCGGCTGCACTTTTTATCGCCGTCTCGCAGGCGGCGGGCAGCCCCACGGCGAGCCCTTGCCAGCGAGCGGTTGACCATCGGTCTCGCCCAGCAACCTGCTGTGCAGCTGGGATGTCGGCGCAATACCCGGGCAATGCCTTGAGTAACTGCCGGATCGCCATTGCCGGCGCCGGGGAGGATGACGCTCCGGCATTTTCGTCGAGCCGGGTCAGCTCGCGTGCCACTTCCTCCAATATCGCGGGCATGGGTTCGTGCAGCCCTAGCATCTTCAGCTGCCAGTGACCGCCGATTGTCTCGAAAGACAACTGGACGCCAGCCTGGCTGGCGTTCTCACGCAGCCGTGGGAAAAGCTCTGCATCCAGCGGCGAATCCAGATGCCAGCGCAGGTAGAGCGCGCCTTCATCTGTGTCGCCTGGCAAGGCCTGGCTGAAGGTCAGCGCCGAAAAGTCCTTTCGCCCACGGGAGCGATCCTGGGCGAACGTGCGCAGGCCGCGATGGGCGCTGGTTTGCCCGCGAATCAGCCCCGGGCGCTCTTCCCTGGCTGCCGGCTGCAGGAACGGATTGGTGGGCGGCAGTTGCCAGGCGTGCCGGGACGGCGGAAATTGCAGCGAGTCCAGCAGGGTCTTGAGGGAGCTGGCGCTCTGCTCGGACAGGACCAGTTCCTTGTCCTGCCGGGCCAATGCCAGGGCACCACTGACCTGTTGTTTGCGAGCAAGCAGCAAGGCGTGCTCTTCCCGCAGGGGCGCCCAGTCACTGTGTGCGAAAAAGCTCAGCCAGTCGTGCAGCAGTTCTTGGATCAGTGTCGTCTGCTGCGCACCCTGAGTGTCCAGGGTGAACTTGATATCCAACAACGCCTGTCCGGCAAATTGATACAGCGCCGTTGCGTTAATGGCACTGACTAACTGCCGCGACTGCAACTCGGCGAGCAACCCGCCGGGCGCCGAAGTGTTCAGCCACAGGCAGAGGAAATCCAGCGCCTCAGGGGAAGCCTCGCTTGCCACCACCTGATGCCAGTGGTGTTCATCGGTGTGTTGATAAGTACGTTGATTGCCGGCCAGCAACGCTGGCGCCGACGTCTGTCGCCGCAGAGGTGCAGTCTTCAGCGCAGCGTCAAACTGATGCGCCAATGCCTCCAGCTCCACCAGCGACTGAGGGCCCGCAAGGCTCAAGGTCATCTGCCCGGAATGATAGAAACCTTCATAAAAATCCCGCAAGGCCTGCTGAAAATCCTCACGCTCTACCGGCAAGCTATCCCGGTTGCCCGCATGAAACGCGCGCAACGGATGACCCGCCGCAACACCTCCCAGCAACGCTTGTTGCTGTTGCGCCGTGGCATCTTGCGACCAGGCAATAAACTCCGCCTGCAATACTTCGCGCTCACGCAACTGGTCTTCCAGGGCCAGGCGCGGATGGGCGAGCATGTCCCCCAGGCGCTCCAGTGCGGCTTCAAATGCCGTAACAGGCACCTCAAAGAAAAAGTCGGTAGTGCGCTCGCGGGTGCTGGCATTCACCTGTCCACCCTGGCGCTGGACGTAGGCCATCAGCCCGTCGCTTGCGGGAAAACGCCCGGTGCCCAGGAACAATAAATGCTCAAGAAAATGCGCCAGTCCCGGCCACGCCAGGGGCACATCGTGGCTGCCCGCTGCAACGCGCAAGGCAGCCGCGGCGCGCTTCAAGCGCGGCGCATGATGCAAGGAAACCCGCAGGCCGCTGGCCAGGGTCAATTGAAGGTGATGAGGGTGGGCCGGCGCAGGCATGAGCACTTCCGAAACGTAGGAAGTGCCTATGCTAGCGCAAACCTGCGGGATCAGTGCTTGTGCAACGCCCCATAAAGCTCGGGACGCCGGTCCAACAGGTAGCGATTGGCCGCGCGTGAGTCGACCATCAACTGCCGATCGAGTGTGCCCACGATCAGCGCTTCATCCAGACCTGCCTGGGCAATCCGCTGGCCATCCGGTGCGGCGATGCTGCTTTGCCCGCAATACTGGATCTCGCCTTCCTGCCCGCAGTAATTGGCGTAGGCCACATAACACTGGTTTTCAAACGCCCGCGCCCGCACGGTCACATCGGCGACGAAATCGAAGGGCACCATATTGGCCGTCGGTACCAGGATCAACTCCGCGCCGGCCAGCGCCAGGCGCCGGGTGTTCTCCGGGAACTCCAGGTCATAGCAAATCAGGAAACCCAGCGTCCAGCCGTTCAATTCCACCAGCGGGAAATCATCGTCGCCGGCGCTGAACATCGAGTTGTCGAGATCGCCAAACAGGTGGGTCTTGCGGTAGTTGCACAGGCGCTGGCCGTTGGCGTCGATCAACTGCACGGCGTTGTAGATCTGCCCGTCTGCACCGCGTTCCGGGTAGCCATACAGAATCGCCACGCCCGAGTTTTTCGCCAGCGCGGCGATGGATTGGGCAGCGGGACCGTCCTGGGTTTCAGCCAAGGCGCCGACCGCTTCCACGCCGATGTTATAGCCGGTGAGAAACATCTCCGGCAGCACCAGCAGGTCGGCGTCGGTGGCCTCTTGCGCCAACTGATGCAGGCGCTTGAGATTGCCGGCCACGTCCAGCGGCAAAGGCGGGCATTGATACAGGGCAACACGCATGGGCAACTCCTTACTCGGGCAGTGCGATTGGCCCGATCTCGTCGAACACATCCCCCGGCCCCGGGTTCTGCGGGTGAGTGCTGCCACCGAAGTGAGTCATGATGCCCCACACCGCGTTCAGCGAGGTTTGCACGGCGCCTTCAACCCACGCCGGGGTCCAGGACACGTCGTCACCGGCAATGAAAATACCGCGTTGCTCCGCCGGCATGTCCTTCTGTATGAAGTGCGCGTACATCCGCTGGTTATAGCGATAGTGGCCGGGAAGTGCGCCTTTGAAAGCACCGAGGAAATGCGGGTCGGCTTCCCATGACACGGTGATCGGATCGCCGATGATCCGCGCGGCGATGTCGACTTTCGGGTAGATCTTCTTCAGCGCATCCAGAGCCAGCTTCACGCGTTTCTCGATGGGTTGCGGAAGCATTTTCAGCGCATCGCTCATCCAGGAGTAGGACAGGCAAATCACCCCCGGCTTGTCGTCACCGTTGTCGAACAGATAGGTGCCGCGGGTCAGGCGATCCGTCAGCGTCATGCTCATCAGGTCGCGGCCGGTTTCCGGATCCTTGTCCTTCCAGAATGGCCGGTCGACCATCACGAAGGTCTTCGACGACTGCATGTAGCGGGTGCGGTCCAGGGCCATCCACATCTTTTGCGAGAACAGGGTTTCGTCGCACTCGATCTGGGTGGTCAGCAGCCAGCTCTGGCAGGTGGTCAGCACGGCGGCGTATTCGCGGGTGTCACCGTAGTTGTCGGTGACGGCGAAACGGCCGTCCGGCGCGTGGGCAATGCGCTTGACCCCGGCCCGTGGCGCACCGTTGTGCAGGGAACTGAGGCTGGTGCCTTCGGGCCAGTGGGCGCAACGCTCCGGCACATGGCGCCAGATGCCCATGGGCACTTGGGCGACGCCGCCGACCACCAGATGCTGGTGATCGTCGCAGTTGGTCATCACCACGCGGAAGATTTCCAGCATCGAGTTGGGGAAGTCCGAGTCCCAGCCGCCGGTGCCAAAGCCGACCTGGCCGAACACTTCGCGGTGATGAAAGGACAACTTGGCGAACGCTTTGGAGGTCGCCACGAAGTCGTAGAAGGTGCGGTCGTCCCACAACGGAACCAGCGTATTCCACAGCTCTTTCAGGCGCGGTACGTCACGGTCGCGGATGGCTTGCTGGATATCGGCGAACTGCGAGCCGGCTTCCAGGGCGTCGGCCCAGGCGTCAGCCACTTCCTGGAACAGTGCAGGAAGGTCAGCGAGTTTCTGTGCGTAGTGCGTCTGGCCTTCGAGGTCGATGACCGTGCTGCCGGAAGCCGGCGTCAGCGGGTTGGGGAAGGGTTTGGTCTCCAGCCCGAGCTTGTCCACATAGTGGTAGAACGCGGTGGAGGACACCGGGAAGCGCATGCCACCCAGTTCCGCAATGATGCCTTCGGCGCCTTCAAACGCCTGGGAGCGCAGGCGGCCACCCATTTTCGAGGCTTCATACACCACGGGTTTAAGGCCCAGCTTCATCAGCTCATAGGCGGCTACCAGCCCGGCAATCCCGGCGCCGACGATCGCCACTTCGGCGCCGTGGTTGGCCGCCGGAATGCTACCCAGGCCCGCCGGATGTTCGATCCAGTCATCAAAGGCAAACGGGAAGTCCGGGCCAAAGATAGTGATGGGCTTCTTGCCGTTTGCCGGGTGGCGATTGGTCTTGCTGATGGTGCTGGAAGGAATGCTCATGGCTGACCTTGCTGGCGGCTCGGCGGGGCGCGACCCGCTGAGTATAGGAAAAGATGGCAGCCATTCTAGGGAGCGTAGCGTTCGTTAATAAGACGCAATGTGTCGTCGGATTGAATTGTTTTTAGTCAGAGTGACGATCTTGCTGGTCAGATTGGTTGGCCGCGATCCAGTTTGTTACTGAGGATGATCGAGGTGGTGGTCTTCTCCACGCCATCGACGCTGCCGATCTGGTCCAGCAGTTGATCCAGCTGTTCCGGCGAATCGGTGCGCAGCCAGGCCACGTAATCGAACTCGCCGCTTACCGCACATAACTGCTGAACCTGCGCCATGGCACTGATCCGGCGCAGCACTTCCTTGCCGGAGCGCGGTTGCACGGTGATCCCCACGTAGGCCTGCAAACCACCGTCCACCACCCGCTGGCTGAGGCGCACGCCATAGCCGGTAATCACCTGGGTTTTTTCCAGGCGCGCCAGGCGTGAGGTGACGGTGGTGCGCGCGATGCCCAGTTGCCGGGCAAGCATGGCCACACTTTCACGCGCGTTGATCTGCAAGGCGGCGATCAACTGGCGATCGATTTCATCGAGGACGGGAGGGTGAGAGGCGGACAAGGTGTTCTCCGGCGCGGGCATCAATGGGCGAGCATGTTACAGGCTCGGTCCTGGCGATACTGCCCGCCCGGCCGGGAATTTATTTTCGCCGCTGATCGAACACATTATTTTGTGCCAGATTGTGAAAAGTAACTGTTTGGTACATTATTTTGCGTTAGGTATACAGGAAGGACGTTTGCGCGATGAATAACTTTGGGGCTGCCACCGGCAGCAGATGGTTGCTGGTTGGGCTGGGCCTGCTGATCGCCTTGATCGGCCTGGGTTTGGCAGGTGGCGGCGGTTACCTCGTAGCGCTGGGCGGCAGTTGGTATTTCCTGCTGATGGGCCTGGCGATGCTGGTCTCTGGTGTGCTGATCGCCAAGCGCCGGCCTCAGGGCGCATGGCTGTACGCCGTGGCATTGGTGCTGACTGCGATCTGGGCGGTGTGGGATACCGGTCTGGAATACTGGCCGTTGGTTTCGCGAGTCCTGACCTTCGCCGTCATCGGCCTGGTAGTCGCGCTGATTTATCCACAGCTCGCCCGCGCTTCGGGATCGACACCCGGGCGCGGCGCCTATGGCGTTGCCGGGCTGCTGGGCCTGGGCGTGGTCGCCACCCTGGCGTACATGTTTGTACCGACCCACGTGGTCAAGGCCAGCAGTGAGCCTGCGGTGACTGCGGTAACGCCGGGCACCGAGCAAAAAGACTGGGCCCACTGGGGCAACACCACCGCCGGCAATCGGTTTGCCGCGCTGGACCAGATCAACAAAGGCAACATCGACAAGTTGCAGGTGGCCTGGACCTTCCACACCGGCGACATCCCCGAGAGCAATGGCGCCGGTGCCGAAGACCAGAACACCCCGCTGCAGATCGGTGACAGCGTTTACGTGTGCACCGCCTACGGCAAAGTGTTTTCCCTGGACGCCGATACCGGTGCCCAACGCTGGAAATTCGATCCCCAGGGCAGCGGCCCCAACTGGCAGCGTTGCCGTGGCCTGGGTTATTTCGACAGCAGTGCCAGCGAGCAACCCGCCGGCGCCAAAGCCTGTGTGAAACGTCTGTTTCTGCCGACCGGCGATGCCCGGTTGATTGCGATCAATGCTGAAACCGGCGCGCCTTGCGAAGACTTCGGCGACCACGGCACCGTCGACCTGAAGACCGACATGGGCGAAGTGAAGCCCGGTTATTACCAGCAAACCTCGACGCCACTGGTGGCGGGCAATGTGGTGATCGTGGGCGGGCGTGTGGCAGACAACTTCTCCACCGGTGAACCGCCAGGCGTGGTGCGCGCCTTTGACGTGCACAGCGGCGAACTGGTGTGGGCCTGGGATCCGGGCAACCCGAACACCACCAAACGCCCACCTGCAGGAGAGACCTACACCCGTGGCACGCCGAACGTATGGTCGGCCATGTCCTACGACGCCAAGCTCGGCCTGGTCTACCTGCCTACCGGTAACGCCACCCCGGATTTCTTCGCCGGTGAACGTACCGCCTATGACGACAAGTGGAGCTCCTCCATCGTCGCCATCGACGTGAAGACCGGCCAGGTGCGCTGGCACTTCCAGACCACTCACCACGACCTGTGGGACTTTGACCTGCCGGCACAGCCGCTGCTCTACGACATTCCGGATGGCAACGGCGGCGTGCAACCGGCACTGGCCCAAGTCACCAAGCAAGGTGAAATCTTCCTGCTCAACCGCGCAACCGGCGTGCCCATCGCCCGGGTAGAAGAGCGCCCGGTGCCCCAGGGCAATGTGCCCGGCGAACGTTATTCGCCGACCCAGCCGTTCTCGGTGGACATGCCTTCGATCGGCAATCAGCAACTGACCGAATCCGACATGTGGGGCGCCACGCCGTTTGACCAGTTGATGTGCCGCATCCAGTTCAAGGGTATGCGTCATCAGGGCGTCTATACGCCACCAGGTCTGGACCGCGCGCTGCAATTCCCGGGTTCGCTGGGGGGTATGAACTGGGGCAGTGTGTCGGTGGACCCGAACACCCACTACATGTTCGTCAACGACATGCGCCTGGGTTTGGCCAACTACATGATCCCGCGCGACAAGATCGCCGCCGGTGCCAGTGGCATCGAAATGGGCGTGGTGCCGCAAGAAGGTACGCCATTCGGTGCAATGCGCGAGCGCTTCCTCTCGGCGGCGGGCATTCCGTGTCAGAAGCCGCCGTTCGGCACCCTGTCGGCCATCGACCTGAAAACCCACAAGCTGATGTGGCAAGTGCCGGTGGGCACGGTTGAAGACACCGGGCCGCTGGGTATCCGCATGCACATGCCGATTCCAATCGGCATGCCGACCCTCGGCGCGTCCCTGGCCACGCAGTCTGGCTTGCTGTTTTTCGCCGGCACCCAGGACTTCTACCTGCGCGCTTTCGACACCGGCAACGGCAACGAGATCTGGAAATCACGGCTGCCGGTGGGTAGCCAGTCGGGGCCGATGACCTACGTGTCGCCCAAGACCGGCACGCAGTACATCGTGCTCACCGCTGGCGGCGCGCGACAGTCGCCGGACCGTGGGGATTATGTGATTGCCTACGCGTTGCCCAAGAAATAGGGCGTGAAAAAGCCGCACGGATGTGCGGCTTTTTTTTGCGTCTCAGATCGCGTCAGCCAGCAGGCATCGGGCAAAGAGTTGTGGCACCGGAAGGTTGCGCTGGCTGTAGCGGCTCAGCAAGATGATTTCCCGGTTAAAGGTCAGCTCGCCCAGCGGGATGACACGCACCTGCGGGGATCGGTCCAGCCATAGTCCGGCGTGGGGAACCAGTGAAACGCCCAGGCCGCATTCGACCATTTTGACCAGCGCCTCAATCTCGTCCAGTTCCAGCGCCACTTGCACGTCCAGCCGCTGATCCCGCAGAAAGCGACTGACCAGCCGCCCGCCAAACGAAGCGCGGTCGTAGCGCACGTGGGGATGAGCTTCGAGCAGTTGCAGCGGGTCATCACCCTTGACCGTGTGCGGCACGATCAACACAAACGGCTCCTTGCGCAGCACCTGTACGTGCAGTTCCTTGGGCAAATCAAAGGGCGGGCGAATGATGATCGCCGAATCCAGCTCGCCTGCGTCTACCTGGCTGAGCAACTCCAGGGAAACCCCTGGCACTAATTTGCATTCGACCGTCGGCGCAGCCTGGCGCAAGCGCACGAGGGCCTGGGGCAGCAGCCCGGTCTGGGCGGTGGTGATGGCGCCGACTTTCAATTCGCCACGGTATTCGTTGGCATCCACCGGCACGGCCATGCGGTTGAACGTCTCGAGAATCTCCTTGGCCAGTGGCAGCGCGCGGATGCCCGCCGCATTCAATGTGGCCTGGCGCCCGGTGCGGTCGAACAGCTGCACGCCGAGCACCTGCTCCAACTGACGGATCTGCGCACTCACCGCCGATTGTGTCAGCCCGATATGCATGCCCGCTGCGGCGAACGTGCCATGGCGGGTAACGGCGATAAAGGTTTTCAGTTCCCGCAGCATGGGCGTCTCGATTGATCAAAATAATTTGAGCTCGCTGCGAAAACTATCGTCTTTCCATCGGTTACGGCAAGGCTAGACTCGCAAGGAATTAATATCCATAGAGGTTAAACCTGATGGCACTGGCTCCTTTTCACCTGGCAATTCCGGTATTCGACCTGGCGGCTGCGCGGCAGTTTTATGGCGAGGTGTTTGGGTTGGAGGAGGGACGTGCCAGTGATCACTGGGTCGACTTCGACTTCTTCGGGCATCAATTGGTGATTCATGAGCACCCGAAAACCGCTTCTCAAGAGGCGGCGCACACCAATGCAGTGGACGGCCACGACGTGCCGGTGCCGCATTTTGGCGTGGTGTTGAGTTGGGATGATTGGCATGCGTTGGCGGAGCGTTTGCAGGCGCGCAATACCCAGTTTGTGTTGGAACCGCATATTCGTTTCAAAGGCCAGGTGGGCGAGCAGGCGACGTTGTTTCTGTTTGACCCGTGCGGCAACGCGTTGGAGTTCAAGGCGTTCAAGGACATTGGGCAGTTGTTTGCCAAGTGAGGGCGCTTTGATGAATGGCCTGGATGCAACGGGCATCGCCGAGGCGGTGGGTTCGGGGGCGATTACGCCGGCTTTGGTTGCTGAACACTTTCTTGCGCGCATAGGTGTCGACGAACCAGATATCCAGGCGTTTGTATCCTTCGACGCTGAGGCGGTGCGCGAGCAGGCGTTGCAGCTTGAAGGCTGTTCCGGTCCGCTGGCGGGCTTGCCCGTGGGGGTCAAGGACATCTTTGATACCGCCGACCACCCAACGGAATTCTATTCGCCGATTTACCTGGGTAATCGTCCATCGCGGGATGCCCATGTGGTGACGCTGCTACGACAGGCGGGCGCGATCATCATGGGCAAGACCCACACCACCGAATTTGCCTACATGCACACAGGGCCGACGCGTAATCCGCTCGATCTGTCCCGCACGCCGGGTAGCTCCAGCGCGGGTTCCGCGGCGGGGATGGCGGCCGGGTTTTTCCCGTTGGCGTTGGGTACCCAGACGGCTGGGTCGCTGCTCAAGCCAGCCGCTTATTGCGGGTTGTATGCCTTCAAGCCATCGTTTGGACTGGTCTCGCTGGAAGGCGTGAAACCCCTGGCGCCGAGCTTCGATACGGTGGGTTGGTATGGGCGCTCGGTGCGTGATCTTGAGCGGGTGGCGCAGGTGTTGATTCGAGGGTTTCCGGCTGTTGAGGTCGGTCGTCGGCCTTTGCGGCTTGGTTTCTGCCGTACTTCTCGCTGGTCGGATGTGCAGCCGGTGGTGGCCCAGGCGATTGAGCTAGCGATAGCCAGGTTGGGGCCTCTTGTCAGTGAAGTCGTGTTGCCCGAGGCGTTCGACGGAGTATTCGACGATCACCAGTTGATCAACGATTGCGAAGGTGCCCGGTCATTGGCCAAGGAGTTTCAGTCTCATCCCGAACTACTCAGCGACTCGACGTTGGCCATGATCGAGCGCGCCCAGACGACGAGTTGGGAGCAGGAGTCGGCAGCCAAGGCCCGCTTGGTACAACTGGCCCCGCAGCTTGCGCAAATCTGCCAGCCGTTTGATGCGATGTTGAGTGTTTCCTGCGGGATGCTGGCGCCGGTGGGGTTGGCGACCACGGGCCCGTCGGACTTCATCAAGTTCTGGGGCGCGTTTGGCTTGCCGCAGGTGAATGTACCGGTGATGCGTGGGGAAGGGGAGTTGCCGGTGGGGTTGCAGGTAATTGGGGCGTTCAGAGGGGATGCGCCGTTGCTGGGTACGGCGCAAGGCATTGTTGATGCGTTGGTAAGCTGAAAGGCACTATGGGGGAACACGTTACTGATCTGTTGAGTGAGCCCCAGGCGGTTCATTCAGAGGATGAAAAATGAAATTCCCTGTGGTGATGCATAAAGACGCTGATTCAGATTACAGCGTGACCGTCCCGGACGTGCCAGGTTGCTTTTCTGCGGGCACAACCTTTTCCGAAGCTCTGGATAATGTCCGCGAAGCTTTAGCGCTGCACCTCGAGGGATTGGTTGCTGATGAGGAGCGGCTTCCTCAGGCTAGAGAGGTCGACGTCCATTTGGAGAATCCGGACTTTGCGGGTGGCGTGTGGGCGGTGATCGACTTTGATCTCACTCCTTACCTGGGCAAGTCAGTCAGGTTCAACGCCTCACTGCCTGAGCAACTTTTGAATCGTATCGATGAGCGAGTGCAAAAAGACCATCGCTATGCCTCGCGCTCTGGGTTCCTGGCGACGGCGGCTTTGCGCGAACTTTCCGTTTGATAACGGGCCGGTAGAGCACGCAGTACAAAAAAGGCTTACGCCGCAAAGCGTAAGTCTTTCTTTTATTCGAGGAGGTGTGATCAGCGAGACTACGACCCCTTGCACACCTTCGCAGCGGCAGCATCGTTCGGGATAAATGAATCCGGCGCGCCCGGCTTCAGCACCACGTACCCTCGCCGCCACGGTTGATCGTCCACCAGATTCCAGCGATGCCCTGTGCCGGTGTTGTCTTCGGCGATCAGTACTTCACCCGGATGCAACGTGAACTTCTCACCGCCGCGTGTCACGAACGCCAGGGTGCCGGACAGCGTCATCACGTACTGAGGCTCCGGGTCGTTATGCCAGCCATACGAGGCGTGCGCCGGGGTTTGCTTGAAGTGAATGGCAGTCACGTCATTGCGCATGCTCTGGTCGATGGTGCCTTCCAGTACGTGCGAATTGTTGTCGGCGCCGGTGCAGAGCTTGAATGCCTTGATGGAGTCAGTGGCGGCGGGGGCGGCTTGTGCGCCGCTCAAGGTGGCGAGGGTGATTGCGACGGCGGCTGTGGCACGTATGCCCAGGCCGTGGATTGCGTTGCGCGGCGAGCGTTTTTGCTGATGCATGGAACAAGTTTCCCTCGTGCTGAATTGGCGTTGACTGGGAATCATGGTCAGTGCCGTAGCCGTTCGGGACAACTAACTAATGTTTCATTGCTGCACGACTCACGCGCGCCAGAAACGACAAAGCCGCGCAATGCACGGCTTTCAAGATGGTGGGCCCAGTAGGACTCGAACCTACGACCAAGGGATTATGAGTCCCCTGCTCTAACCAACTGAGCTATAGGCCCTCAGTAGGCCGCGGATTATAGCGATGGTTTCTTCGCTGTGCCATCCGAAAAGTCCGAAACACTCATACGAAGGAACGTAGCGGCGAAAAGGTCCGGCGGCAGCGGCAGGCTGACGATATAGCCTTGCATCTGCTCACAACCTTCAGCCGCCAGAAACGCTTGCTGGGCCGGCGTTTCCACACCTTCGGCAATGATGGTGAATTGCATGCTGTGCCCCAGGGCAATAATGGCGCGCACGATCGCCGCATCGTGTGGGTCATCGGGCAGGCCGCGGACGAAGGATTGGTCGATCTTCAGGAAGTCCAGCGGCAGGCGTTTCAGGTAGCTGAGGGACGAATAGCCGGTGCCGAAGTCATCAATGGCCAGTTGCACGCCCAGATGCTTGAGCTGGTGCAGCACCTCCAGCGCTTCTTCGGCCTGGCTCATGATGAAGTTTTCGGTGATCTCCAGTTGCAGGCAGCCAGGCTCCAGGCGGTTGTCCCGCAGCAGTTGCTCGATGCGCGCCAGCAGGTTGGGGTGGCGCAGTTGCGCGCCGGCGAGGTTGACGGACAGCGGGCCGAAGTCATCAAAAATTTCTCGCCAGTCGTGCATCTGTCGGCAGGCCTGCTCCAGTACCCAGTCGCCAATCTGCAGGATCATGCCGTTCTCTTCGGCCAGGGCAATGAAGTGCTCGGGCGGCACTTCGCCGAAGGTGGGGTGGCGCCAGCGAATCAGGGCTTCGGCGCCGATCAGTTGTTGGGTGTCGAGGCTGAGTTTCGGCTGGTAATAGAGAGACAATTCGTCGCGCTCGATCGCTCGGCGCAGTTCGTGTTCCAGGGCCACGCGCTCGTTGGCTTGCGCAGTGAGGTCCTGGGTGTAGCTTTCGACGCGGTTGCGGCCTTTGGCCTTGGAGCGGTACATGGCGGCGTCAGCGTTTTTGACCAGGGTGGCGACGTCGTTTCCGTCCCGTGGGTACAGGCTGGTGCCGATGCTGGCGCTGATGAAGAACTCATGCTCGCCCGCCTGGAACGGTGGGGTGAAGCAGGCCAGCAGCTTATTGGCCAGGTGTTCGGCGTCGCTGGCTTGTTGCAGGCCGGGCAGCAGGATGATGAATTCGTCACCGCCCAGGCGCGCGACGGTGTCGACGTCTCGCAGTTGGTCCTTGAGGCGAACGGCGATGTCCTTGAGCAGCAGGTCGCCAATCGGGTGGCCGAGGCTGTCGTTGATGTGTTTGAAGCGGTCGAGGTCGAGGAACAGCACGGCGCCCTGGCTGCCGGTTTCCTGTTGGTTGTTGAGGGCGGCTTGCAGGCGGCTTTCAAACAGGGTGCGGTTGGGCAGGCCGGTCAGCGGGTCGTGGTGGGCCTGGTAATCGAGGCGCGCCTGGGCGTGCTTGAGGCTGGAGATGTCGGCAAACACGGCGACGAAGTGGGTGATCGACTCCTCGCGGTTGCGCACGGCGCTGATGGTCAGCCAGCTGGGGTACAGCTCGCCGCTCTTGCGCCGGTTGGAGATCTCGCCTTGCCAGTGGCCGTTGGCCGTCAGTTGGTGCCACATGGCCGCGTAGAAGGCGCTGTCGTGCAGGCCCGAGGCAAGCAGGCGCGGGGTTTGGCCGAGGGCCTCGGCTTCGCTGTAGCCGGTGATCTCGCTGAAGGCGCGGTTCACGGCGCTGATATTTTGCCGGGTGTCGGTGATCAGTACGCCTTCGGCCGTGCTCTCGAACACGGTGGCGGCCTGTTGCAGTTTTTCCTGCATCAGTTGGCGTTCGGTGATGTCCCGGGCGATGGTCAGCATGCAGTCGTCGTCGCCGATGGGCAGCGGGCGGCTGGAGACTTCACACAGGCGAATTTCGCCGTCGCTGCGGCGGATGTGGCAGACAAAGTCGCGGACAAATCCATCCCGTTGCAGTCGCTCCAACATATCTTTGCGTTCGTTCAGGTCGACCCAGATCCCGAGGTCCAGGGTTGACTGGTCCAGCGACATCACGCTGTTGAAGCCGGTAATACGGCTGAATCCTTCGTTGACCTCAATCAGCAAACCGTCGCTTTGGCGGGACAACAGCAGGCCGTCGGGAGAGGCATGGAAGGCCTTGGCGAATTTCTCTTCGGAGGTTTGCAGCCGCTGCTGGGTTTCTTTCAGCTGGGTGATGTCACGCACCACCACGACCAGAGCTTCGGTGGTATCCAGTTGAAAGGGTTCGGCGGAGATCAGTCCGGTGAAGGCCTGGCCGTTGCTGCGCAGGAAGGGCATTTCCAGGTTGCGGATGCTGGTGGTCTGTACCCGTTGCAGCAGGCCGGGGCCTACGCCCTGGATGCCCCAGATATTCAGTTCAGTGGCGGTTTTTCCTACGACTGCTTCGGCGCTCAGGCCGATCTGGTCTTCGAATGCCTTATTGACCTCCATCAGGCAGCCGTCCGACAGCCGGGCGATGACCAGGATGTCCGGGCATTGCTGGAACACAGAGGCGAATTTCTGTTCCGAAAGCTGCAACGCTTCCTCGGTGCGCTTGGCCTCGCTGATGTCGATCATCAGGCCGCGCAGCACGGGCTCGTGGCCGTGTTCGATCAGGCTGACGATGTCCCGCACCCACAGGCAGCGTCCATCGGCGGTGATCACCCGGTAGTCGACACTGTGGTCGCGGTTGGCCCGGGTTTCGGCGTAGCAATAGGATTCGGTGCGGGTCAGGTCCGCGGGGTGGATGATGTTGCGCCAGAAGCCCGGGATCAGCCAGTGGGCACGGGGGTAACCCAGCAGTTCCTCGGCGTGGGGCGACACGTAGCTGTAGGTGAAATCGCTGATGCTGGCTTCCCAGGCGATCGCGGAAAGGCTCTCCACCAGGCCGCGATAGTGGTATTCGCTGCTGCGCAGTTCCTGTTCGAGGGCGACCCGGCGGGAAATTTCCGAGCTGAGCCGACGATTGATCCGAATAACCACGGCCAGCACGATGCTCAGCAACAGCACGGCAGGCAACCCGTAGAGCAGCACATCCGTCCAGAGCGTGCGGTGGTCGATGACGTTGCCGACCCAGCGCTGCTGGATGGCCTCGGTCTCAGACGGGCTGATGTCGGCCAGGACTTTATCGAGGATGCCCACCAGCATCTTGTCGTCCTTGGGTACGCCCATGGCCAACTGATAGCGGTAAGGCGTTTCGCCGCTGATGTACAGGCCTTCCAGCTTGAGTTGCCGCAGGCTCCACACGCTGGACGCCAGATCGCCCACTACGGCGTCGACCTTGTCGGTGGCCAGGGCCTGCAGCGTAGCGCTGACATTGGGCATGGCCACCAGGTTGAGGTCCGGGTGGTGAGTGCGCAGCAGTTCATGGGGCGCGTAGTTTTCCACCACGGCCACCTTCAACCCGTACAGGTCTTTGAGGCTGCGTGGTTGCGGGCCGCCTTCGTGGGCGAGGATGACGATGGGGAAGTCGAGATAAGGCCGGGTAAACGACAGGAAACCCTGGCGTTCCGGTGTGGACATGATGCCCGGCAGCAGGTCGAGCTGGTTGTTGCGGGCCTGTTCCAGCACGGCACTCCAGTTCACCGGCTCGATCAGTTTTATCCTGACGCCAAGGCGATCCTGCATCAGCCGCACATAATCAGCGGCCAGGCCCTGGTAGCGACCATCTTCATCGCGGTATTCAAAGGGTGGCCAAGAGGCGTCGACGCCCAGGCGCAACTCTTGGTGGTCCGCCAGCCAGCCACGCTCTTCATCGGTGAGAGTCAACGCGCCAGCCGTTGCGGTCCAGGTCAGCAGCGACAGCAGTAACACGGTCGGCAATCTGGGCATAACGGTCTCGTTATGGCACGGGGAATATTTCGAGTGTAGACGGGCATTGCGGGGGAGGGGAGGCAGCGAGGATTTAATCTGTAGAAGCAAAAACCCCGGCCTGGGCCGGGGTTTTTGTGATCACTCGTCGAGGAAGGAGCGCAAATGCTCGCTTCTCGTCGGGTGGCGCAGCTTGCGCAACGCCTTGGCTTCGATCTGACGAATCCGCTCACGGGTAACGTCGAACTGCTTACCAACCTCCTCAAGGGTGTGGTCGGTATTCATGTCGATGCCGAAGCGCATGCGCAGTACCTTGGCTTCACGGGCAGTGAGGCCGGACAGTACGTCGCGAGTCGCTTCTTTCAGGCTCTCAACGGTAGCAACATCGATTGGCGACTGCATGGTCGAGTCTTCGATGAAGTCACCCAGATGGGAGTCTTCGTCATCACCGATCGGGGTTTCCATGGAGATCGGCTCTTTAGCGATCTTCAATACCTTGCGGATTTTATCCTCAGGCATTTCCATGCGTTCGCCCAACTCTTCCGGGGTCGGTTCGCGACCCATTTCCTGCAACATCTGCCGGGAAATACGGTTGAGCTTGTTGATCGTCTCGATCATGTGCACCGGAATACGGATGGTGCGGGCCTGGTCGGCGATCGAGCGAGTGATCGCCTGACGGATCCACCAGGTGGCATAAGTCGAGAACTTGTAGCCGCGACGGTATTCGAACTTGTCCACCGCTTTCATCAAGCCGATGTTGCCTTCCTGGATCAGATCGAGGAATTGCAGGCCACGGTTGGTGTACTTCTTGGCGATGGAGATCACCAGACGCAAGTTCGCTTCAACCATCTCTTTCTTCGCGCGGCGGGCCTTGGCCTCACCGATCGACATGCGACGGTTGATGTCCTTGATCTCGGCAATCGTCAGACCGGTTTCAGTCTGCAATGCAGTCAGCTTCTGCTGGCAACGAACGATGTCGGCCTGGAAGCGACCAATGGCTTCAGCGTATTTGCTTTTGCCTTTGGCCAGTGCGTCGGTCCAGCTTTCGTCGACTTCGTTGCCCGGGAACTGGCGCAGGAAGTCGGCACGCGGCATGCGCGCATCACGGACACAGAGCTGCATGATCGCACGCTCTTGTGCACGCAGACGCTCAAGGGCGCTACGAACCCGCTCAACCAGGCCTTCGAATTGCTTCGGTACCAGTTTGATCGGCATGAAGAGTTCAGCCAGGGCCAGCAATTCAGCAGTTGCCTGCTTGCTGCCGCGACCGTGCTTCTTCAGGGCCTTGCGAGCCAGTTCCATCTGATCGGAGACCGCGCCAAAGCGCTGGGCTGCGATGATCGGATCCGGACCGCTTTCGACTTCTTCTTCGTCATCGGTGCTGGCTTCAGCTTCGTCGTCGTCGGTGTCGTCGTCTGCTTTCGCAGCCTTGGCATCGATCGGTGGCGGAATTTCAGCCGCAGGTGGCGCAATGCCGTCGTCCGGGTCGATATAACCGCTCAGGACGTCGGACAGGCGGCCACCTTCGGTGGTGACGCGAGTGTACTCGGAGAGAATGTGGTCAACCGTGCCTGGGAAGTGCGCGATTGCGCCCATCACTTCACGGATGCCCTCTTCGATACGCTTGGCGATTTCGATTTCGCCTTCACGTGTCAGCAGCTCTACCGTACCCATTTCGCGCATATACATGCGCACAGGGTCAGTCGTGCGACCGATGTCGGTCTCGACCGCTGCCAACGCGGCGGCTGCTTCTTCAGCGGCTGCCTCGTCGGTATCGGCGTCGGCCAACATAAGGGCGTCCGCATCCGGAGCACTCTCGTGTACGGGGATCCCCATGTCATTAATCATGCGGATGATGTCTTCCACCTGCTCTGGATCTGAAATATCCTCAGGCAGGTGGTCGTTGACCTCTGCGTAAGTCAGATACTTCTGCTCACGACCAAGGGTGATCAACTCTTTGATACGAGACTGCTGTTGCGCTTTTCCGGACATAACACCCTATCCACTGAAGGTCTTGGCGGGCAAAAAACAAGCCGAGGATTATACCCGAGCTATGACCTCACACGCCAGCTGAGGTCGGGTTTGATGCGGAAACATTGCGACTTAAAAGGTCGCGCAGTTGATTTTTCTCTTCGGCGGTCAATTCACTCTGACGCGCTTTTCGAAGAAGTTGTTCCAGGTTTCGCTCGCGTTGACGAGCTACCAAGCTAGTAATGGTGTCGAAAAACTGTTGTTCAAGGTTATCGCCATCAATCAGCCATTCCTTTTCTGCCAATGCCTTCAGCAAACGGCCCTGTTCGGTGCCGTGCCAGCGTGCAATCAGCTGGAATGAGTTTAGCTTAGGATTCTTCTGTACGGCTTCGAGCAGGGCCACCAACAGTTGCGTATTGGTGTGGTCTTCGGCCGCAAAGTGCCCCGCATCCTCGACTTTTTGTGCCAGTTGCGGGTGGTGCAAAAGTGTACGCAGGGCTGCCATGGTGGGCGGCTCTACTGCTGCTGGGACGCGTGGGCCGCGCGGTTCGTCACGGTCACCGCCACGTTTGCCGTTTTTGTCCCAGGGTTTCTTGTCCCATTTCTTGCCGCCGGTGCCGGGTTTCTTCGGTGTCCACTCCTGCTGGGGCGTGTAGGCCTCCTGCGGTTGGTGGAAGTCGGAGTAGTCCGGCATGGCGTCGTAATCCATGCCCGGGTCGTAGGCCGGCGGCGCCTCTTGCGGCGCGCTGCGGGCCAGCTGGCTGACGGCCTCGCCACTCAAGCCGGTGATTTCCAGCAGGCGCTGGCGCATCAGGGTGCGCAGGTTGGCGCCCGGAACCTTGTCGATCAGCGGGGCCGCGAGGGTGACCATGTGGGCCTTGCCTTCGAGGGAGCGCGGGTCGGACTCTTCGGTCAGTTGCTGGAAAAAGTAATCGGCCAGCGGTTGTGCGTGTTGGTTGATGCGCGCGCGGAACGCGTCGGTGCCTTCGGAGCGGACCAGGGTGTCCGGGTCTTCACCTTCGGGCAGGAACAGGAAGCGTGCGCGCCGCCCGTCCTGCAGGCTCGACAGGGTCGACTCAAGGGCACGCCACGCTGCGTTGCGGCCGGCCTGGTCGCCGTCGAAGCAGAACAGTACGTTGGGCACTACGCGAAACAGGCGCTTCAAGTGCTCTTCGCTGGTCGCGGTGCCCAGGGTCGCCACGGCGTTGCGCAAACCTTGCTGGGCCAGGGCAATCACGTCCATATAGCCTTCAACCACGATGATTTCGTCGAGGTTGCGGTTGTTCTTGCGCGCCTCAAACAGGCCGTAGAGTTCCTGGCCTTTATGAAACACCGGGGTTTCCGGTGAGTTCAGGTATTTGGGCTTGTCGTCCCCCAGCACCCGGCCGCCGAACGCGATGATGCGGCCGCGGCTGTCGCGGATCGGGAACATCACGCGGTCGCGGAAACGGTCATAACGCTTGCCGGTCTCGGCGTTTTCCACCAACAGGCCGGCGTCGATCATGGCTTTTTGCTGCAGGGTGTCGCTGCTCAGGTGCTTGTACAGGTTGTCCCAGCCCGGCGGGGCGAAGCCGAGGCCGAAGTCGCGGGCGATTTCACCGGTCAGGCCGCGGCCCTTGAGGTAATCGACGGCGGCTTTGCGCTGCGGGTGGCTTTTCAGTGCCTGGCGGTAAAAGTCGGCAGCAGCGGTAAGCAGCGGGTACAGCGGCGAATCGGTGGGTTGCCGCGGTTTGTGCGGGCGGCCACTTTCTTCGCGGGGGATTTCCATGCCGGCGGCTTTCGCCAGTTCCTCGACGGCCTGGGGGAAGTCCAGGTTGTCGTGGTCCATGATGAAGCCGAGGGCGTTGCCGCCAGCGCCGCAGCCGAAGCAGTAGTAGAACTGCTTGTCGGGGCTGACGCTGAACGACGGAGTCTTTTCCTTGTGGAACGGGCAGCAGGCGGTGTAGTTCTTGCCGGCCTTTTTCATCTGCAGGCGCGAGCTGACAACATCGACGATGTCGGTGCGGTTCAGAAGGTCGTCAATAAAGCTCTGGGGAATTAGCCCGGCCATGGCGTTCTCGTCATCACTGCGTGTAAAAGAGGGCCCGCAAAGTGCTCAAGGCGCGCGTGTTGTGCGGCTCGATCTACTGTCGTCTGCTTGGTCTGTCAGGAAGTGTATCTGCCGAACATTCACTGACGTTAGTTCCGATCAGTGCCCGGCGTAGAAATGTTGCCCGGGAGTCCGGTCTTGGCCATGTGGGGGCCTCGGAAGCTCATCGGTGGGCGCAGCCGACCTGTTGATCGCCTGTTAAAAAATAAGTGTGCTCGTCAGTAGCCTTGTTAGGCTCGTCAGAAGAGACGTGCACCGCTGGCAAAAGAGCCAGTCCTGACGTGTGAAGCAGTTCGTTTCAGTCGCGTGTGCGGCGTCAACGGTGAAGCATCAAGCGATATCCGCAAATGCCAACAGCCCGGCTGAGGGCCGGGCTTGGCAGAAGCTTGCTACGAACGTCTGTGTATTAGTACAGACGAACGGCGCGGCGCTGCTCGCGCTGAACTTTCTTGGCGTGACGCTTAACAGCGGCTGCTGCTTTACGCTTACGCTCAGAAGTTGGCTTCTCGTAAAATTCGCGGCTACGAACTTCAGCCAGAACACCGGCTTTTTCGCAGGAGCGCTTGAAACGACGCAGAGCTACGTCGAAGGGTTCGTTCTCTTTTACTTTGACGGCTGGCATCCAGAGCTACCTTCTTTCATTACCGGGAATCAACGTTCTCGTCGCAAAAAATTCGCGGCTGAGGTCGTCGGTTTTTAAGGGTTGCGGATGTTAACCCCTCATTGCCCGGAATGCAAAGCCTCTGATCGAAAACCGCTAGTCGGGAGGGGGAGTGGCGACTATTATGCGCGCCTTCGAATTCAGCCTCTACAAGGCGCAAACCCATGCTAGTTCTGGGATTAGAAACCTCGTGCGACGAAACCGGTGTCGCACTTTACGACAGTGAACGCGGGCTTTTGGCCGACGCACTGTTCAGTCAGATCGACCTGCATCGCGCCTATGGCGGCGTGGTGCCGGAGCTGGCCAGCCGTGATCATGTGAAACGCATGCTGCCATTGATTCGCCAGGTGCTGGACGAGGCCGGCTGCGTGCCGACCGAGATCGACGCCATTGCCTATACCGCAGGCCCCGGATTGGTCGGAGCCCTGCTGGTTGGGGCCTCTTGCGCCCAGGCGCTGGCATTTGCCTGGGGCATTCCGGCCCTTGGTGTGCACCACATGGAAGGCCATTTACTGGCACCGATGCTGGAAGAAAACCCGCCAGCGTTCCCGTTCGTCGCTTTGTTGGTTTCAGGTGGCCATACGCAGCTGGTTCAGGTCGACGGAATCGGTCAATACACGCTTCTGGGGGAAAGCCTGGACGACGCTGCCGGTGAAGCGTTCGACAAGACCGCGAAGATGATGGGCCTCAATTATCCCGGCGGTCCGGAAATTGCGCGGCTGGCGGAAAAAGGCGTGGCAGGGCGCTACACCTTCCCGCGCCCGATGTGCGATCGCCCTGGCCTGATGTTCAGTTTCAGCGGCCTGAAAACCTCTGCCCTGAACACCTGGCAGCAGAGCGTCAGCGCCGGAGACGACAGTGAGCAAGCCCGTTGCGACATCTCGCTGGCGTTCCAGCAGGCCGTGGTGGAGACTTTGACCATCAAGTGCAAGCGGGCCCTGAAGCAGGCGGGCATGAAGCGCCTGGTGATCGCGGGCGGCGTCAGCGCGAACAAGGCGCTGCGCAGCTCCCTGGAGAAAATGCTCGGCGACATGAAGGGCGACGTGTTTTATGCGCGTCCCGAATTCTGCACCGACAACGGTGCGATGATCGCCTATGCCGGTTGCCAGCGTTTGCAGGCCGGGCAGCATGAAAGCCTGGCAATCAGCGTGCAGGCGCGCTGGCCGATGGAGCAGTTGCCGCCGCTGTAACGGGCGAACGTGAGCCGGGTTCACCGGGCGTATTTAAAAATGCCGTTCGCGCCCGGCAAACAGGTCGCGTAAATTGCCCCGGTGGCGCCAGACGATCAGCAGCGTGAGCACGCTCATCGGCACCAGCGCCTCCGGTTCCTGCCACGCCAGCAACGGCAGGGTCAGGGGCGTGGCGATGAGGGCGGCCAGCGAGCTGGTGCGTGTCAGGTAGAACGTCAGCAGCCAGGCCAGGATGGCCAGCAGCGCCGCCGGTGGGTAGATCCCCAGCAGCATGCCGGCCGCCGTCGCAACGCCTTTGCCGCCGCGAAAGCGAAAGTACAGCGGGAACAGGTGGCCGAGCACCGCGCAGACGCCGATCCAGGCTTGCTGTTGCAGCGAGAGTCCGGCGAGATCGGCGATCAGCACCGGCAGCAGGCCCTTGCAGACGTCGCCGAACAGCGTGAGTACGGCGAGTTTCTTGCCGGCCAGGCGCAACATATTGGTGGCGCCGGCATTGCCTGAGCCACTCATTCGCGGGTCGGGATTTCCCGTCAGGCGGCTGAGCAAAATGGCGAAGGACAGCGAGCCGAGCAGGTAGGCGAGAGTCGCCAGTAACCAAAACATGCTAACTATTCCGGGCGAGGACGCCCTGATTCTAACGGGGCATCGCGCCCTTGTCGTGCAGCGGAGAAGAGTGCTTGGACAGAGTGTTTATCGAAGGCCTGGAAGTCGACACCGTGATCGGGGCCTACGACTGGGAGCGCGGTATCCGGCAATGCCTGCGTCTGGACCTGAGCTTCGCCTGGGATAACCGCCCGGCCGCTGCCGGTGATGACCTGACCCTGGCGCTGGATTACGCGAGCGTGTCCGCGCGGATCCAGGCCTTTGCCGAGCAGGCGCAGTTCCAGCTGGTGGAAACCTTCGCCGAGCGCCTGGCTGAAGTGTTGATGAGTGAGTTCCAGATTCCCTGGCTGCACCTCAAACTGACCAAGCCCGGCGCCGTACCGGCCGCCAAGGGTGTGGGCGTGGAGATCGAGCGCGGATGTCGCTAACTCAGGTTTACCTTGGTCTTGGCAGTAACATCGAGCGTGAGGCCCATTTGCACGCTGGCCTTGATGCGCTGGCGGGTTTCCTGACGCAGATGCGCTGTTCGCCGGTGTTTGAAAGCCAGCCTGTGGGCATAAAGAGCGGGCCATTCTTCAATCTGGTGGTGTCGGCGTATACCGACCTGCCGTTGATGGAGCTGGACCGCCGGCTGAAATTCATCGAGGCCGACAATGGCCGCTACGCCCCGGATCGCAAGGGCTTGCCGCTGGACATCGACGTGCTGCTGTATGGCGAGCTGGTGGGTAACTTCGATGGCCTGATCCTGCCCCGGGCCGAAATCCTGAAGAACGCGTTTGTGCTGTGGCCGCTGTCGTTGATGGCGCCGCAGCGTGTGCATCCTGAGGTGGGCAAGTCATTTGCCGCGCTGTGGCAGGATGCACACATTGACCAGGTACTGGCGCCGGTCGCGTTCGAATGGCGGGATCAGCTGTTGACGCCGGACTCGCTCTTGTAGGCTTTTAGCGCCTTGAGCCGTTCGCGTTTCAGCGCTTCGCCCAGTTCGGGACCTTTGTAGCCTTGTTCCAGTAGCGGTGCGACGGCCACACCTCTGGCCGCCAGCGCCGCACCGCGCAAATAATCGGCTTGTGGATAACTTCTCTGCTCAAGGCCCTTGCGCCCGCGGGCGTCCATCTCGCATGCCACCACAAACTCTTCAAAGCGTTGCGGGCGACGGTAAACGTCGAAGCTTTGCAGCAACTCCAGCAATGTCGAGGGCCTCAGCTCCAGTGCGCGGTGGCCGTGGGTGTGATATTCGCCCACCAGCAACGCCAACTCCTGGCAATCCCTTGGCACCTTGAAGCGTTCGTTCATCGCCTTGATCAGCTTCACGCCGCGTTGCTCATGAGCGATGTGCTGCGGCAACTTATCCACAGGCGTGAGCCCCTTGCCCAGATCGTGCAGCAGGCACGCCCAGCGGACGGTCAACGGTTGGGCATGGATGGCTGCCTGTTCCAGCACGCTCAATGTGTGCACGCCGGTATCGATTTCGGGGTGATGGGCCTCGGGTTGCGGCACGCCAAACAGTGCGTCGATTTCCGGCATCAGGGTTTTCAGCGCGCCGCAATCGCGCAGCACCTGGATAAACACCTGTGGCTGGTTTTCCATCAATGCGCGGGAAATCTCCTTCCAGCTGCGTTCGGGCGTCAAGGCTTCCAGTTCGCCCGACGCGCTGAGTTCGCACATCAGTTCCAGGGTTTCGGGCGCTACCGTAAAGCCGAAGCCGGCATAGCGTGCGGCAAAGCGGGCAACGCGCAGGACTCGCAGTGGATCTTCGGCAAACGCCGGGGAAACGTGACGCAGAATGCGTGCGTCAAGATCCTGCTGGCCGTGATAAGGGTCGGTCAGGTTGCCCGCGTCATCCTCGGCCATGGCGTTGATGGTCAGGTCGCGGCGGATCAGGTCTTCTTCCAGGGTAACTTCGGGGCTGGCGTGAAACACAAAGCCGCCATAACCCCGGCCGCTCTTGCGCTCCGTGCGGGCGAGGGCGTACTCGTCACCATTTTTCGGGTCAAGAAATACCGGGAAGTCCGAACCCACAGGCTTGTAGCCCAGGGCGAGCATTTCTTCAGTGGTAGCGCCGACTACGACACGGTCGATATCGGTAACGGGGATGCCCAGCAGGCGATCACGTACCGCACCACCGACTTTGTAGATTTGCATGAAAAAGCCTCCATTAGCGGCACAGGATAACGCCTGCGGCCCGCCAATGGAGGCTTTGCCGTTTCACAGATGCACGACTGCCAGGTCCAGGCGGCCGTAATCGTTATCGCCGTGTTCGTTGCGGGGCGGAACATGGTGGGTTTTCATCACCTGGTCGCCTTGCAGCGTTTCCAGGTGGATATCGAACCCCCACAGCCGGTGCAGGTGCTTGAGAACCTCCTCAGTGGACTCTCCCAGCGGTTTGCGGTCGTGCTGCTGGTGGCGCAGGGTCAACGAGCGATCGCCGCGTACGTCGATGCTGTAGATCTGCACATTGGGTTCGCGGTTGCCCAGGTTGTACTGCGCCGCGAGGGTTTCGCGGATGGTGCGGTAACCCGGCTCATCGTGGATCGCCGGCACCAGCAGGTCGTCCTTGAGGTCGTCGTCCATGATGCTGAACAGCTTGAGGTCTCGAATCACCTGGGGGGACAGGTACTGCAGGATGAAGCTCTCATCCTTGAAGCTGCTCATGGCGAACTTGATGGTCGACAACCAATCGCTGCCGGCAATCTCCGGGAACCAGCGGCGGTCTTCATCGGTGGGGTGCTCGCACATGCGCCGGATATCGCGGTACATCGCAAAGCCCAATGCATACGGGTTGATACCGCTGTAGTAGGGGCTGTCGAAGCCCGGCTGGAAGACCACGCTGGTGTGGGACGTCAGGAACTCCATCATGAAACCGTCGGTGACCAGGCCTTCGTCATACAGGTCGTTCATCAGGGTGTAGTGCCAGAACGTGGCCCAGCCTTCGTTCATCACCTGGGTCTGGCGTTGTGGGTAGAAATACTGGGCGATCTTGCGCACGATCCGCACGATTTCCCGCTGCCAGGGCTCCAGCAATGGCGCGTGCTTTTCGATGAAATACAGGATGTTTTCCTGAGGTTCGGCGGGGAAGCGCGCATTGTCCTTGTCGTTATTCTTGCCGGCGCGTTTGGGAATGGTGCGCCACAGGTCGTTGATCTGTTTTTGCAGATGCTCTTCACGGTCCTTCTGGCGCAGCCGTTCTTCTTCGGCGGAAATCGGATACGGGCGTTTGTAGCGGTCGACGCCGTAGTTCATCAGGGCATGGCAGGAGTCCAGCAGGTCTTCCACTGCGTCGATGCCGTGGCGCTCCTCGCACTGCATGATGTACTGCTTGGCGAATACCAGGTAATCGATGATCGAGCTGGCATCGGTCCAGGTGCGGAACAGGTAGTTACCCTTGAAGAAGCTGTTATGCCCGTAGCACGCGTGGGCCACCACCAGCGCCTGCATGCAGATGGTGTTTTCTTCCATCAGGTAGGCGATGCACGGGTCGGAGTTGATGACGATTTCGTAGGCCAGGCCCATCTGGCCGCGGGTGTAGGACTTTTCAGTGCTGAGGAAGTGTTTGCCGTAGGACCAGTGGTGATAGCCCAGGGGCATGCCCACGGACGCATAGGCATCCATCATCTGTTCGGCGGTGATCACTTCGATCTGGTTGGGGTAGGTATCCAGGGCATAACCCGCCGCGATGCGGCTGATTTCCCGGTCATAGGCCTGGATGAGTTCGAAGGTCCATTCGGACCCCGTGGATATGGGTTGGCGCTTATGCTCTTTGGCGGTCATGTCACTAACCTGCGCTGGAAGAGTTCACGGAAGACCGGATAGATATCGCCGGCCGAGACCAATTGTTGCTGGGCGAAGGTGTCAGCGAAGGCTTCGCTGATGCGCTCGTATTCGAACCACAGGGCCTGATGCTCGCGCGGGGTGATTTCGACGTAGGTGTAGTACTGCACGAACGGCATGATCTGGTTGATCAGGATGTCGCGGCAGATCGGCGAGTCGTCGTTCCAGTTGTCGCCGTCGGAAGCCTGGGCGGCGTAGATGTTCCACTCGTTGGCCGGATAGCGTTCGGCCATGATTTCCTGCATCAGCTTCAAGGCGCTGGAGACGATGGTGCCGCCGGTTTCCCGCGAGTAGAAGAATTCCTCCTCGTCGACTTCCCTGGCGCTGGTGTGATGGCGGATGAACACCACATCGATCTTGTCGTAGTTACGCTTGAGAAACAGGTACAGCAGGATGAAGAAGCGCTTGGCGATGTCCTTGGTCGCCTGGGTCATGGAGCCGGACACGTCCATCAGGCAGAACATCACCGCTTTGGAACTGGGATTGGGTTGCTTGACCAGCAGGTTGTACTTCAGGTCGAAGGTGTCGAGAAACGGCACGCGATGGATTCGCGCGCTGAGTTTGGCGATTTCGGCTTCAATTTCCTGGATATCGCCGAAGTTGTCCGGCTCTTCGCGTTTCAGGCGTTCCAGTTCCGCCTTGGCATCCCGCAGTTTTGCCCGGCTGCTGCCAGACAAGGCGATACGTCGCGCATGGGCCGAGCGCAGGGTACGGATGATGTTGATCCGTGACGGGTTGCCTTCATTGCTGATCCCGGCACGCACGGTCTTGAAGGTGTCGGTACCGGTCAGGTTGCGTTTGACCAGGTTGGGCAGTTCCAGGTCTTCGAACATGAACTCCAGGAACTCTTCCTGGGTGATCTGGAACACGAACTCATCCATGCCTTCGCCGGAGTTACCGGCCTTGCCCGGGCCTTTGCCGCCCGCGCCGCCCTGGGGCCGCTGGATATGTTCGCCGCTGGTGAATTCCTTGTTGCCGGGATGCACGACGGTCTGTTTGCCGCCCCGGCCGTGGTGCAGCACCGGTTCATCGATGTCGCGTCCGGGGATGCTGATCTGTTCGCCATGCTCCATATCGGTGATGGAACGGCGGCTGACGGCCTCTTCGACGGCCTTTTTGATGTGGTCACGGTAACGCCGCAGGAACCGCTGGCGGTTTACCGTGCTCTTGTTCTTGCCATTGAGACGTCGGTCGATCACATAGCTCATGCAGGAGCCCTCCGGGCAGCTTCAAGTTACAAGCTTCAAGCGGCAAGCTGGAAGCTTAAAGACAAGCGGTCGATTGCCAGGCTGTCCGGCGTACCGGGAGCCTGGCATTGCACGCTTGTCGCTGCCTTACTGCGATTTGCGGACCCGCAAGTACCACTCGGAGAGCAGTCGTACCTGTTTGTCGGTGTAGCCACGCTCGACCATTCGAGTGACGAAGTCGTTGTGTTTTTGCTGATCCTCCTTGCTGGCCTTGGCGTTGAAGCTGATGACCGGCAGCAGATCCTCGGTGTTGGAGAACATTTTCTTCTCGATGACCACCCGCAGCTTCTCGTAGCTGAGCCAGGTAGGGTTCTTGCCGTTGTTGTTGGCCCGGGCGCGCAGCACGAAGTTGACGATTTCGTTGCGGAAATCCTTCGGATTGCTGATGCCGGCGGGTTTTTCGATCTTTTCCAGTTCCTCGTTGAGGGCTACGCGGTTGAGAATCTCGCCGGTTTCCGGGTCGCGGTATTCCTGGTCCTGGATCCAGAAGTCTGCGTACAGCACATAGCGGTCGAAGATGTTCTGGCCGTATTCGCTGTAGGACTCCAGGTACGCGGTCTGGATTTCCTTGCCGATGAACTCGATGTAGCGCGGTGCCAGGTATTCCTTGAGGAAGCGCAGATAGCGCTCGCGGGTTTCAGCCTGGAACTGTTCCTGTTCGATCTGCTGTTCCAGCACGTAGAGCAGGTGCACCGGGTTGGCGGCGATTTCGTGCGGGTCGAAGTTGAAGACCTTGGACAGGATCTTGAACGCAAAACGTGTCGACAGGCCGTTCATGCCCTCATCCACGCCGGCGGTGTCGCGATACTCCTGGATCGACTTGGCCTTCGGATCGGTGTCCTTGAGGTTTTCGCCGTCATACACGCGCATCTTCGAGTAGATGTTGGAGTTTTCCGGCTCCTTGAGGCGCGACAACACGGTGAACTGGGCCAGCATCTTCAGGGTGTCAGGCGCGCAATGGGCCTTGGCCAGGGAGCTGTTGAACAGCAGCTTGTCGTAAATCTTGATTTCATCGCTGATCCGCAGGCAGTACGGCACCTTGACGATGTAGATCCGGTCGATGAAGGCTTCGTTGTTCTTGTTGTTGCGGAAGGTGTGCCATTCCGATTCGTTGGAGTGGGCCAGCAGGATCCCGGTGAATGGAATCGCCCCCAGGCCTTCGGTGCTGTTGTAGTTACCTTCCTGGGTGGCGGTAAGCAGTGGGTGCAGCACCTTGATCGGTGCCTTGAACATCTCCACGAACTCCATCAGGCCCTGGTTGGCCCGGCACAGTGCGCCCGAGTAGCTGTAGGCATCGGCGTCGTTCTGCGGGAATTCTTCGAGTTTGCGGATATCGACCTTACCCACCAGCGCCGAGATGTCCTGGTTGTTCTCGTCACCGGGTTCGGTCTTGGCCACGGCGATCTGGTTGAGGATCGAGGGATAGAGCTTCACCACCCGGAACTGGCTGATGTCGCCGCCGAATTCGGCCAGGCGCTTGGTCGCCCACGGCGACATGATGGTATTGAGGTAGCGCCGTGGAATACCGAAGTCTTCTTCGAGGATCGCGCCATCTTCCGTGGCGTTGAACAGCCCCAGGGGCGACTCGAACACCGGCGAGCCCTTGATGGCGTAGAACGGCACCTTCTCGATCAGTTGTTTGAGCTTCTCGGCCAGGGACGACTTACCGCCGCCGACGGGGCCGAGCAGGTAGAGGATCTGTTTCTTCTCTTCCAGGCCTTGGGCGGCATGGCGGAAATACGAGACGATCTGGTCAATGCATTCTTCCATACCGTGGAAGTCTTCAAAGGCCGGGTAGCGACGGATCACCTTGTTCGAGAAAATCCGCGACAAGCGCGAATTGGCTGCGGTGTCCACCAGCTCCGGCTCGCCGATCGCCAACAGCAGGCGTTCAGCGGCAGACGCGTAGGCGCTGCGGTCCTTTTTGCACAGTTCGAGATACTCCTGAAGCGAGAGCTCTTCCTGGCGGGTGGACTCGAAGCGTTGTTGGAAGTGGCTAAAAATACTCATGACGTCGTCACCTCGCTCGATACGTGGAGCCGACGCCGGATCAATCAGTCGATGCTGGCAGCCATTGGTGGACACCAATGGCCGTTTTCCCCCCAGAACACCCTGAAACGCTACCGATGACCCGCACGCCGGTGTACCGGCTCTCCCCTGTTTTGGATGGCCTGCGCTTAAGGATAGTTCGGAATCCGGGAGGTCAAGGCGCGATACGAAATTAGTTTGGCCGCGCCGTTCGTCAGAAACGGCGCGAGGCCAAGCGTCACGCGGGATAGCGGGGTTTGAAAAAAATTATTGCGCGTCGCCTGCGGCAATTTCTGCAGGATAGGTCGCACGCCATAGCTCAAAGCCACCGTCGAGGCTATAGACGTCGGAGAAGCCCTGGCTCACCAGGTAGGCGGCGGCGCTTTGGCTGGAGTTGCCATGGTAGCACGCGACGATGACCGGCGCGTCGAGGTCGGCGGCGCGGATGAAGTCGGCGATGTTGTGGTTGTCCAGGTGCTGGGCACCACTGATGTGGGCAGCGTTGTAGGTCGGCTGGTCGCGGATGTCTACAACCACCGCGCCTTGCTCGCGCAGGGCCTGGGCTTGCTCGGGAGGGATACGTTTGAATTCAGTCATGGCGGGCTCCTTTGGCCTGTATGAAAGCGCGGCTCAGCGCTTTGCCGCGGCCTGCAGTTGTTCGGGAACGGGGGAGTCGCACTGGCAGCTCGAGCGCTCGCCGGTGTCGATGTTCATCAGGGTCATGGCGCCGCCCCATACGCAGCCGGTGTCGAGGGCGAACACGCCAGGTTCATCACACTTGCCTTCCAGGGCTGCCCAGTGGCCGAAGATGATCTTCGTTTCACGGGTCTTGCGCTCCTTGTGGGCGAACCAGGGCTTGTAGCCGGGCAGCGCAGTGTCGGCGCCTTCCTTGCTCTTGAGGTCCAGCTTGCCTTCGGCGGTGCAGAAACGCATGCGGGTGAAGTAGTTGGTGATCACCCGCAGGCGCGCGACGCCGGTCAGTTCGTTGTCCCACTTAACGGGTTCGTTGCCGTACATGCCATCCAGGTAAGCGGTGTACAGGTTGTCATCGGCCAGGGCTGCTTCGACTTCACTCGCGCACTTGAGGGCTTTCTTCAGCGTCCACTGGGGTGGAATGCCGGCATGCACCAAGGCGGTGTCGCGGCTCTCGTCGTAGTGCATGAGTTTTTGCCGGCGCAGCCAGTCAAGCAGCTCGGTGCGATCCGGCGCTTCGAGGATTTCCCGCAGGGTATCGCCCTTTTTCAGGCGCTCGATGTTATTGCCGGCGGCCAGCAAGTGCAGGTCATGGTTGCCCAGTACGCACACCAGGCAGTCGCGCATGCCATAAAGGAAGCGCAGGGTTTCCAGGGATTGCGGGCCACGGTTGACCAGGTCGCCCACCAGCCACAGGCGATCCTTGGCCGGGTCGAAGGCCACACGCTCGAGCAGGCACTTGAGCGGTTCCAGGCAGCCTTGCAGGTCGCCGACGGCATACGTCGCCATCAGTGCAGGGCTCCAGGCACCGCGAGGCGGAACGGGGCGATGATGGCGTCGAAGTGTTTGCCGTCGTCGGCGAGCATCTGGTAGCTGCCTTGCATGTTGCCGACACGGGAGGTCATCACAGTGCCGCTGCTGTAGGTGTGGCTCTTGCCTGGGGCGATCAGCGGTTGTTGGCCGACCACGCCGGCGCCGCGGACTTCCTCGACCTGGCCGTCACCGTCGGTGATGACCCAGTGGCGCGACAGCAGCTTGGCAGGCAGCTCGCCGTTGTTTTGCACGGTAATGGTGTAGGCGAACGCAAAGCGGTTCTGCTCGGGTTGCGATTGTTCCGCCAGAAAGCGGGTGACGACGCTGACGTCGATCTGATAACGAGGATCGGACATGCAAGAGGCCTTAAAAGCAAAAGCGGGGGAACAGCGGATGCCGGTCAGTCTAGGCCCGTAGGCGCTGGCTTGCCAGCGATGGCGATCGTGAGTGCGCCATCGCCGGCAAGCCGGCTCCTACTATTTATTCAGCCACTGGCGCAGGCTGAATGGCGAGCTGGTCAGCCAGGCGCACGAAGGCGGCCAGGTCCAACTGCTCGGGGCGCAGGCTGCCGTCGACGCCGGCGGCCTCGATTTCAGCGTTGCTGAGCAAAGCCTTCAGCGTATTGCGCAAGGTCTTGCGGCGCTGGTTGAAGGCTTCGCGCACCACGCGCTCCAGCAACTTGTGATCTTTGGCCGGGTGTGGCAACACCGCGTGAGGCACCAGGCGCACGATGGCGGAGTCGACTTTCGGCGGGGGGTTGAACGCGCCAGGTCCGACGTTGAACAGGTGCTCTACGCGGCAATGGTACTGAACCATGATCGACAGGCGACCCCAGTCACCGCCTCCAGGACCCGCTGCCAGGCGCTCGACCACTTCCTTTTGCAGCATGAAGTGCATGTCGCGGATGATGCCGGCGTTGTTCAGCAGGTGGAAAATCAGCGGGGTGGAGATGTTGTACGGCAGGTTGCCGACCACCCGCAGGCTGTTGGGCGCTGCATTGAGGCTGGTGAAGTCGAACTTCAGCGCATCACCCTGGTGCAGGTTGAAATTGGGCATGCCGGCGAACTGCTGGTTGAGGATCGGGATCAGGTCCTTGTCCAACTCAACCACGTCCAGTTGGCCGCCGCTTTTCAGCAGGCCTTGGGTCAGGGCGCCCTGGCCCGGGCCGATTTCCAGCAGGCGGTCTTCGGGCTTGGCATGGATGGAACGCAGGATGCGATCGATCACGCCAGCGTCGTGCAGGAAGTTTTGCCCGAAACGCTTGCGCGCCCGGTGTTGGTAATGCTCGGTCATATACGGGTCTCGGCCATCTGATAGGCGGTTTCCAGGGCCACGTGCAGGCTGCCGGTATCGATCTTGCCGCTGCCTGCGAGGTCCAGGGCTGTGCCATGGTCGACGGAGGTGCGGATGATCGGCAGGCCCAGTGTCACGTTGACCGCGGCGCCGAAGCCTTTGTACTTCAGCACGGGCAGACCCTGGTCATGGTACATCGCCAGCACTGCGTCGCAGTGCTCCAGATATTTGGGGGTAAACAGAGTGTCGGCAGGCAATGGGCCGCGCAGGTCCATGCCTTCAAGGCGCAGACGCTCCAGGGTTGGTTCGATGATGTCGATTTCTTCATGGCCCAGGTGGCCACCTTCACCGGCGTGGGGGTTGAGCCCACAGACCAGGATGCGTGGTTGGGCGATGCCGAATTTCTGTTGCAGGTCGGCGTGCAGGATGCGTGTTACACGCTCCAGTCGCTCGGGGGTAATGGCGTCGGCAATCTCGCGCAGGGGCAGGTGAGTGGTCACCAGCGCCACCCGCAGGTCGCCCGTTGCCAGCATCATCACCACTTGTTCGGTATGGGTCAGCTCAGCGAGGAATTCGGTATGCCCGGAAAAGGCGATGCCTGATTCGTTGATCACGCCCTTGTGTACCGGGGCGGTGATCATCCCGGCAAAATCCCCGTCGATGCAGCCCTGGCCGGCACGGGTCAGGGTTTCCAGGACGAAGGCAGCGTTGGCCTTGTCCAGTTGCCCGGCCACGACCTTGGTCGCCAGCGGGGTATCCCATACGTACAGGCTGTTGGCCGGTGCCGGCAGATCAGGCCAGTTGCCCGGGCCCACCGGCAGCAGATCGACAACCACAACCAGCTGCGCGGCCCGCTCAATGAGCAGGTCGCGGCTGGTAATGGCAATCAGGGGGTGTGGCTGGGGGTGCGAGGCGAGCAGCAGGCACAGGTCAGGACCAATGCCGGCCGGCTCGCCGGGTGTCAGTGCGAAACGCTTGGGTGTCACTGGGCTGCCTGGTCGGTGCCTGTTTGGTCGGCACCAGGAAGCTTGTTCTCTACGTAGGCTTCGTCACGGATCTGACGCAACCAGGTTTGCAGCTCTTCGTCGTATTTGCGGTTACGCAGTACGGTCAGGGCTTGCTGCTCGCGGGCCTGGGTGGTGTTGTCAGTGGCGCGACGGCCAAGGACTTCCAGCACATGCCAGCCGTATTGGGTCTTGAACGGCTTGGACAGCACGCCTTGCGGGGTCTTGGCCATGACGTCCTGGAACTCTGGAACCAGTGCCTTCGGATCGATCCAGTTCAGATCACCGCCGTTAAGCGCCGAACCCGGGTCTTCGGAATAGCTCTTCGCCAATTCGCCGAAGTCTTCGCCCGCTTCGATGCGGTCATAGAGCTTCTGGGCCAGTTCCTTGGTTTGGGCTTCGGTACGGATCTCGCTTGGCTTGACCAGGATGTGACGAACGTGAACTTCGTCCTTCATCTGGGCTTCTTCGCCACCGCGCTTGCCGAGCAACTTGAGGATGATGAAACCGCCTGGCGTACGGGCAGGCTGGGTGATGCCACCGACTTCCATGGCACTCAGCTCGCGGTCGAACGGTGGTGGCAGTTGCGCGGCTTTACGCCAGCCCATGTCACCGCCTTCGAGGGCGTTGTCGCTGCCGGACTGGGCAATGGCCATCTGGGCAAAGTCGGCACCTTGCTTGAGACGGTCATAGATAGCCTGGGTTTTCGCTGCGGCAGCATTGAGCTGTTCAGCGTTGGCGCTGTCTGGCGTAGGCACCAGGATGTTGGCCAGGTGCAGTTCTTCGGAAAGCTGCATCTTGCCAAGGTCGGAGGCGAGGAAGTTCTTCACTTCCTGCTCGGACACCTGAATCCGTTCGGCCACGCGACGCTGACGTACACGGCTGATGATCATTTCCCGGCGAATCTGGTCACGGGCGTCCTCATAGGACAGGCCGTCGTGAGCCAGGGCTGCGCGGAACTGATCAACACTCATGTTGTTGCGCTGGGCGATGGTGCCGACAGCCTGGTTCAATTCTTCGTCGCTGATACGGATACCGGAGCGATCGCCGATCTGCAGTTGCAGGTTTTCAACGATCAGGCGTTCAAGCACCTGCTGGTCCAGCACGCTGGTCGGCGGTACGCCGCCGCCACGCTTGGCGATGGTTTGCTGAACTTCCTTGACCCGTTGGTCCAGTTGGCTCTGCATGATCACGTCGTTATCGACGATGGCCACTACCTTGTCCAGCGGTTGAACCGCAGCGTGAGCTGCGGCGGTACCCAGGAACAGCGCGCCCAGCATCAGCGGGCGCAGACAATCAGAAAGCTTGGTCTTCACGTTCACGATAACCTTCAATGCCTTTGTCGAGGAAGCTCTCTACCTTGGCGCCGGTCAGGCCGCCGAGTCCTTTAAGGACGATCTGGAAGAAGAGCCCGTGGTCACCCTTTTCGTTCAGCGGGGCGATCTGGCTGTATTCGTCGTTGGAAACCCAGTAACGGTTGATGACGCGCAGTTTCCAGCAGCAGTTGTCGTACTCGAAACCACCAAAGGCCTCCAGGGTACGGTTGCGGGCATAGTCATACTGCCAGCGGGTGATCAGGTTCCACTGCGGAACGATCGGCCACATCATCGAGAAGTCGTGTTGCTGGATTTTGTAGTAATCCTTCACGAAGTTCGGGTCGCCTGGCTGCCCGTAGTCGCCACCAAACTGCCATTTGCCGGTCAGCTGGTTGTACACCACCTGGTCGTTGCGATAGCGGTAGCCGACGTTGATAACCTTGTTCGGGTTGTCTTCCGGCTGATAGTGGAACATCGCGCTGCCGGAGCGTGGGCTGTGGCTTTCCGGGTCCCAGTTGTAATCGGCAGTGGCGCGCCAGTCACGGTTGAAGCGGAACTCGTAGTCCAGGGCGATTGGCGAAACATCAGACTGTGCGTCCGCACGGTCCGCGGCCAGGATGCCCGGCAGTTGAACTTCGCGGTTCTTGAAGTACACGGCCTCGCCGATGCTGACGCGTTGGCGTTCGAAGCCGTTTTCTTCGATCCAGCGGCTGGTCACGCCCAGGGACAGTTTGTTCTCGTCGCCGATGCGGTCAGTACCGCTGAAGCGGTTGTCACGGAACAGCGACGCGTAGCTGAACGAGTACTCACCGCTGTCGAATACCGGGATATCGCCCTGGTCCTTGTTCGGTACATACAGGTAGTACGCACGAGGCTCCAGAGTTTGACGGTAGTCTTTGCCGAACAAGTTGGTGTTGCGGTCGAAGTACAGGCCGCTGTCGATGCTGGCAATCGGAATTGCACGGTCTTGCGAGCTTTTGAAGGTGCCACCGGCATAAGGGTTGGCTGCAGTTGACGCGGCTTGCGCTGCGATAATCTGGTTCTTGCCGATGCTGTCCAAATCAAGATCGTACTTGGTATAGACGTACTTCAACTTTGGCGTAATAAAACCGTAGGTCCAGTTCATCGGGTAGTCGACTGCCGGCGCAACGTTCAGGCGAGTACCGTTTGCGCGGGTCAGGCCGGTTACGTAGGTGTCGAGCCGCGGCGATACGAGCCCGTTTTCATCCGTGAAGCTTCCGTTCTCCAAGTCCCGATCAAAGCGTACGGCTTCGGTCTCGTAGGTGAAGTTCACCCCGCCTGGATGGTACGGCAGCGTGCCGTTGAAGGTGATCTGTGGCAAGCGGTCATACGGCGTGATCTGGGAGATCGTTGCCAGCTGGTACGCCTGCAGGTTCAGTTTCGCCTGGAAGGTATCACCGCGATAGGTCACCGAACCTTGCTGGTTCACGTAGTCCTGGCTCTTGATCCCTTCCTGATAGGACTTCAGATCCTGGAAGTAATAAGGGTCGCTGATGTTGGTGTAGTCGACCTGGGTCAGTACACGCGAGTCCAGCCCGCCCTTGTGCTGCCAGTTGATCATGTAGCGATCTTTTTCGTAGTCGGTCTGGCCTTTACGCTCGCTGCTGTCGTCGTTCAGGTACGCGCCGCCGAACTGGCCTTCGCTGGACTTGGTGAGGTAGCGGAATTCGCCTTCCATCAACAGGCCGCGCTTGGTCATGTATTGCGGGTACAACGTGGCGTCGTAGTTTGGCGCCAGGTTGAAGTAGTACGGCGTAACCAGCGTGAAGCCAGTCTCGCCACCGGTGCTGAAGCTCGGCGGCAGGAAGCCGGATTGACGACGGTTGTCGATCGGGAAATAGATATACGGGGTGTAAAGGATCGGAATGTCCTTGACCCGCAACGTCACGTTGGTCGCGGTACCGAAACCGGTGGCCGGGTTGAGCGTGATGTTGTTGCCCTTGAGCTGCCAGGCGTTGCTGTTCGGCTCGCAGGTGGTGTACGTACCGTCCTTGAGACGGATGATCGCGTTCTCGGCACGCTTGGCGTACAGGGCGTTACCGCGGATGCGCGATTTGTGCATCACGTATTCGGCGTTGTCGACCTTGGCGGCGCCGGTGTCCAGTTGGACTTCAGCGTGGTCGCCCACCAGCAGGGCGCCGTTGTCGCGCAGACGGACGTTGCCGTTCAGCTCGCCACGGTTCTCGGCCTGGTACAGGTTGGCCTCGTCGGCCTCGACCTGCATGCTGCCCTGGCGCATGACGACGTCACCGGCCAGGGAGGCAACTTGCTGTTCCTGCTCGTAACGAGAGACCTTGGCGCCGATGAAAGTCGGTGCGTCGCTCTTGTTCGTCTTGTCGTTCATGCCAGGACGAATCGGCTCGATGTACGCGCCGGAGCAGTACGGGCCGGTTTCGGCCAGTTGCGCGGCGGTGAGTTTCTCGCGAGGGACCCAGTCCAGATGGCTGTAGTCGGCGCTGCGCGAACGCAGGCCGCGGCCCTTGGCTTCGGTGACCAATGTGGTCTGCGGCACGGCCTCGGCACTGCCGCCGGACTCGCCTTGCGGCGTGCCATTGGCGGAGCTGACGGCACTGCCGTCATGCACCGGGCGCGGTGGCAGCGGGGCTGCGGCCGTTTTCGGCGCGCAATCCCAGGCACCCGAAGCAGAGACTGAGCAGTCATACTGTTCCGCGGCGACCACGAATGAGGTGGCGAAAGGTTGCATGGCCAGCAGACTGCCGGTTACCAGCAACGGAAATTTTCTACGAAACGCGGGGGATTTCAATGCCATCTTATTAGTCCGGGCTTCCTGCGTGCCATCTGCCCGCGGTGTGGGCCGCACGCCTCTCGATGGTCTGAAAAAGATGCGTGATAATAAAGCATGACCCGCTTGACGGCTAGCGCCGTCGGAGACCCTTGTAATGCCCGACCAAGATCTACGTTTGCAACAGCTGAAAGTCTGGCTTGATGAGCAATTGCCAGGCCTCTTTACCACCCAGGGCTGGGGTGTCGTACCCCCGGCCACGTTGACTGCGGCCAGCAGTGACGCGAGTTTCAGGCGTTACTTCCGGTGGGAGGGAGGAGGTCGCAGTTTTGTCGTGATGGACGCTCCACCCCCCCAGGAAAACTGCAAACCTTTCGTCGATATCGCTCATTTACTCGGTCAATCGGGAATAAATGTTCCGAAAATTTATGCGCAAGATCTGCTTCGCGGCTTTCTTTTGCTGAACGACCTGGGGAAAAAAACCTATCTGGACGTGATTACGGCTGAAAATGCCGATCAATTGTTCGCCGATGCCATCGACGCATTGCTGGCTTTCCAGCAATTGCCGATGGAAGCCCCGTTGCCCAGTTATGACGTCGCGCTGTTGCGTCGGGAGCTGGAATTGTTTCCTGAATGGTACGTTCGCCGGGAGCTGGGCATCGAGTTTGACGCCCGGCAGCTTGGCCTGTGGCAACGCGTCAGCGAACACCTGATTGACAGCGCCCTGGCCCAGCCCAAGGTCCTGGTGCATCGCGACTATATGCCGCGCAATCTGATGATCAGCGAGCCGAATCCCGGCGTGCTGGACTTCCAGGATGCGGTCTACGGCCCGGTGACCTACGACATCACGTGCCTGTTCAAGGACGCCTTCCTCAGTTGGCCGCAGGCCCGCGTGCGGGAATGGCAGCGCGGTTACTGGCAGCGCGCCGGCGCGCTGGGTATTCCGGTGCAGGCGGACTTCGAGGAGTTCCTGCGGGCCAGCGACCTGATGGGCGTGCAGCGTCACCTCAAGGTGATCGGCATCTTTGCGCGCATCTGCCACCGCGATGGCAAGCCGCGCTACCTGGCGGACGTGCCGCGCTTCTTCGCTTATATAGAGGCGGTGCTCGCGGACCGGCCAGAGTTGAGCGAACTGGGTGAATTGCTGGCGAGCCTGCGCGTCGAGGCGGTGGTATGAAGGCCATGATCCTGGCCGCCGGCAAAGGTGAGCGGATGCGCCCGCTGACCTTGCACACGCCCAAGCCGCTGATCCAGGCCGGCGGCAAGCGCCTGATCGAGTACCACCTCGAGGCGCTGGCGAAAGCGGGCTTTACCGAGATCGTCATCAACCATGCGTGGCTTGGCCAGCAGATCGAAGGCTATCTGGGCGATGGCTCGCAGTACGGCGTACGCATCCAGTACTCGGCCGAAGGCGAGCCGCTGGAGACCGGCGGCGGGATCTTCAAGGCCTTGCCGCTGCTGGGGGACGAACCGTTCCTGGTGGTCAATGGCGACATCTGGACCGACTACGACTTCGCCAGCCTCCACCAGCCACTGGATGGGCTGGCCCACCTGGTGATGGTCGACAACCCGCCGCACCATCCGTCCGGTGGTGATTTCTACCTGAAGGACGGCGCGCTTCATGATGCCGCCGCCGGTGCCGATAACCTGACCTTCAGTGGCATTTCCGTACTCCACCCCCAGCTGTTCGCGGGTTGCAGTGCGGGTGCCTTCAAGCTGGCGCCGCTGTTGCGTGACGCCATGGCGAAAGGGTTGGTGACGGGGGAACACATGAACGGACGCTGGATCGATGTCGGGACGCTGGAGCGTCTGGCGCAAGTCGAAACCCTGCTGACAGCGGGGCACTAGGATGTTGTGGCCAGGGACTCTGATTGGAGCCGGGGCGGGCTTTGCCATTGCCAGCATTCCGGGGGCCATGTTGGGCGCACTGCTGGGCCAGGCGCTGGACCGGCGCCTGGAACTGCAAAGCTGGGCCCAGTTACGCGAGCGCCTTGGCGGCCGGCCGGCGTTGCGCAATGACGAACTGCTGTTCGTGTTGCTCGGTCGCCTGGCCAAGAGCAACGGCCGGGTGGTGGACGGGCATATCCAGCAGGCCCGCCAGGAAATGCGCTCGCTGGACATGGCCGAGCCGGCCCAGCGCCGTGCGATTGCCGCGTTCAATCGCGGCAAGTCCGGCTCGGACCGGGTACGCAGTTACCTGGGCGTGCTCAAGGCCCAGCCCCATGCGGCGGAAGGTGTGCTGCGTGCCTGTTGGCGCATGGCCTGGGCGGACGGCAAGGCCAGTACGGCCGAGCGCGAGTTGATTGAACAATGGGGCAAATGGCTGGGTTGGACGGTCCAGCAGATCCAGGCGCTGGCGGCTGACTATGAGCCGGAGCGCAAGCCGTTGGCCAATCGTGGCGGGGCTTATCAGGAGGCGTTGCGGATTCTGGGGGTGACGTCGACGACGGAGCCCGCGGTGATCAAGCGTGCCTACCGGCGCCTGCTCAGCCGGCACCACCCGGACAAAATTGCCGGCAGTGGCGCCAGTCCAGCCCAGGTGCGGGAGGCGACCGAACGTACCCGCGAGCTGCACAACGCCTATGCGCTGATTCGCGAAAGGCGAGACTTTCGCTAACAGAATTATCAGGCGCTGCTTTTTTATGGCGTAAATCGGATCAACTGTGGGAGTGGCGGTGCGACGATTCGACTTGCTCGCGAATGCGGTGGATCAGTAACAGATGCAGTGACTGACTCACCGCATTCGCGAGCAAGCCCGCTCCCACATTTTGTTCTCCAGTGTTTTTGAGATTTACGATCAGTCTCCGGGATTTTGCGGGCTCAGCCACCCGCGAATCCGCCGGTACAGCTGCTCTTGCCCTGCCTGGCTGTTATCGGGGAGGGCCTTCAACGACACCTGCTTGTAGCTGTCATTCTTCAAACGCTTGCTGGCCTGGGAACGTTCCTGGGCCGCTTTGCGTGCCTGGGCGTTGTCCTGGTAGAAAAAATCTGCCGTGGCCAGCTTCAGTTTCGGTGCCAGTTGTTGCAGGTCCGGGGCACGGCCCGCCGGGGTCTGCCCGGCCACCATGACAAATTTCTGCACCTGCGCCGGTTGTTTTTCACTCAGGTAACGCGCGGCCCACCAGGCGCCGGTGCCGTGGCCGAGCAATACGACGCTGCGGGCATTCTGGGTCTGGGCGAAGGCGAGGGCGGCGTCAATGCGCGCGAAGATTCGCGTGGTGTCGGTCTTGTCTTGTTCATCGGTGCCGGGAACCACGGCCGGGTCAGTGCCTTCCGCTTCGGCGCTGGCGGCTTGCTCCACGGGTTTGGCGACGGTGCTGGCGTCTTTGCTGCTGGTCTCCACGGTCGCCTTGGGCGATTCGATGACGCGGGGTGGCAAGGTGTCCAGGGTCAGGTCCGGCAGCGACAAGCTCAGGGTGCCCCAGGAGGCGTCCGGCAATTTCTTGCGCAACGGCGCGATTGCTTGAGGCCAGTCAGCACTTTCGCCGTTGCCCGGGACGATAATCACCACGCCTTCAGGCTCACCGCTGTTGGCCGGCTTCCACAAAGCCAGGAAAGAATCGCTGCCCGCCTGCAACTGTTGTTGTTCCTGCTGCGGGATTTGTCGTTCCAGGGCGTTGGCTTCTTCCTGGCTGCGCTCCGGCAAGGGCTGGCGCACCACCGGTTTTTCCGGGGCGGGAGCGGGAGTGTCGGCGGCCTCGACACAAAAGGCGCTGGTAAACAGCAGCGACAGGCACAATGCTGGCAGTGCCGAGCGGTGGGAAAGTGGCATCGTTGATTTCCGGCCAGAAGTGATTCCGGCAGCCTAATGGGTTGGTCAGTATTTGTCAGTGATATGAGACGTGGATCATGGGTTTTCGCTACCTGCTGGTTATCGGCTGTATATGCTTTCCCTTGATCGCGGGCGCCGTGCCTGCGCCTGCCACTCATCAGGCGCAGCTCGATGCCGGCCAGCGCGAATGGCTCGAACAGCATCCCGACCTGCGGGTCGGGCTGGTGCTACAGGCGCCTTATGCCCAATACGATCGGCGCTTGCAGCGGCTGTCCGGGGCCAATGTCGAATTGATGCAGTGGTTGGCCAAGGCGCTGAATATCGAACTGACCTGGCGCAACTTTCCCAATCAGGAGCAACTGGAGGCGGCGGTGCGTGACGGCGAGGTCGACCTCGCCCCCGGCCTGCTGCAAACCCCGGCCGGCCTGCGCCTGTGGTTGTTCTCCGATCCGTATATGCGGGTGCCCCAGCACATTGTCGGGGTTCGTGATGGCAGCACCGCAGTCGACCTGGAGAAACTCGACGACCAATCCCGCGTCGCCGTGCGCATGCCCAGCGCAGTGGCGGATTACCTGCGCAGCACCTACCCGAGTCTCAACCTGCAAGGTGTGCCCATGGAGCGCCAGGCCCTGCAATTGCTGGTGAGCCAGCAGGCGCGGTATGCGGTGGTGGATGAGGCGCAATTGAGCCGGTTGTCGGGCGAAACCGAGTTCGCCGGCCTTGCCGTGGTCGGCGATATCGGCCTGCCGCAATTGCTGCGGGTGGCCACGCGGCGCGACTGGCCCGAGCTGGCCGATATCATGCAAAGCGCCTTGCGCGCGATTCCCGCTCGTGATCTGGACCAGTTGCACAGCCGCTGGCTGCAGCCCAAATACCCACGGGTGACCGAGTCCCCCGGCTTCTGGCAAAACCTCACGTTACTGCTGGGCCTGCTATTGCTCGCCAGCCTGGCCGTGGTGTTCTGGCAGCGCCGCCAGCAACGCGGCCTGGAGCATAATCTGCTGGCCGCCCGCGAAGAAAGCGCCGCCCGCGCCGCGGGTGCCGAAGCCTTGCGCCTGACCCAGTTCTCCATCGACCAAAGCACCGTCGGTATCCTCTGGGTCAATTGGGACAGCCATGTGCGCTACGCCAATCAGGCGGCGGAAACCATGCTCGGCTACGCCCCCGGCGCCCTGATCGAACGCCCGCTGATCGAGTTCGACCCGACGCTGACCATGGACCGCTGGCTCAACCTGTGGAAGCGTGCCCGGGCCAGCGAAGACGGGCCACAGAGTTTTGCCACCAATTGCCTGCGCGCCGATGGCAGCGTATTGCCAGCCGATGTGTCCCTGAGTTTCCTGCGCTTTGCCGACGGCGAATACCTGGTGGTCTACCTCAACGATGTCACCGAGCGTCGCCGGGCCCTCGCGGCGTTGCAGGAAAGTGAGGCGCGGCTGCAAGGGATCGCCGCCAATGTGCCGGGGCTGGTGTTTCGCCTGGAGCGCTTGCCGCGCAGCGAGGCGATCGAGTTCGCCTACATCAGCCAGGGCAGCGAGGGCCTGGTGGGGTACGCGCCGGAAGTGCTCAGCCATCCGGCCATGGGCATTCGCAGCCTGGTGCATCCCGACGACCGCGCCAGTTATCACCGCACCCAGGACCAGGCCATCGAGACCGAGAGCAACTGGGCCTGGCAGGGCCGCATCCTGACTCGCCTGGGCGAGCAGCGCTGGGCCGATATCAAGGCCGTGACCCGGCGCCTGGAAGACGGCGCCGTGGTCTGGGACGGAATTGTCTGGGACATCAGCGAGAGCAAGCGCATCGAGCTGGAGCTGGACGCCTCCCGCGCGCAATTGCGGGAATTGTCGGCCCACCTGGAAACCGTGCGCGAGGAAGAGAAGGCCCGCATCGCCCGGGAAGTGCACGACGAGTTGGGGCAGATGCTCACCGTGCTCAAGCTGGAGACCTCGATGTGCGAGCTGACCTACGCCCAACTGGATCCCGGCCTGCACGAGCGGCTGAACAGCATGAAGCGCCTGATCGCCCAACTGTTCCAACTGGTACGCGATGTGGCCACCGCCTTGCGTCCGCCGATTCTCGATGCCGGGATTGCCTCGGCGATCGAATGGCAGGCCCGGCGTTTCGAGGCCCGGACGCAGATTCCGTGCCTGGTGCAGGTGCCGGATAATCTGCCGGCGCTGAGCGACGCCAAGGCCATCGGCCTGTTCCGCATCCTGCAGGAGGCACTGACCAATGTGATGCGCCATGCCCAGGCGCATACTGTCGAGCTGACGCTGGTGGTGGAGGGCGCGCACTTGCGCCTGACCATCAGCGACGACGGTGCAGGTTTCGTCCAGGCTCCCGGGCGCCCTGTATCGTTTGGCCTGGTGGGCATGCGCGAGCGGGTGCTGATCATGGGCGGGCAGTTGAGCCTGGACAGCGCATTGGGCGAAGGCACCACCCTGAGTGTGACGGTGCCGCTGGATTGATAACCAAAAGAAGAGGACATCCACAGTGATCCGTGTACTGGTAGCTGAAGACCACACCATCGTTCGCGAAGGCATCAAGCAACTGATAGGACTGGCCAAGGACCTGCTGGTGGTGGGCGAGGCGAGCAATGGCGAGCAGTTGCTGGAGACCCTGCGCCACGTGCCCTGCGAGGTGGTGTTGCTGGACATCTCGATGCCTGGCGTCAACGGCCTGGAAGCCATCCCGCGGATCCGTGCGCTGAACAATCCCCCGGCGATCCTGGTGCTGTCGATGCACGACGAAGCGCAAATGGCCGCCCGTGCGCTGAAGGTCGGTGCCGCCGGCTACGCCACCAAGGACAGCGACCCGGCGCTGCTGCTGACCGCGATCCGCAAGGTCGCGGCGGGCGGGCGGTACATCGACCCGGACCTGGCCGACCGCATGGTCTTCGAAGTCGGCCTCACCGATTCCCGCCCATTGCACTCGTTGTTGTCGGAGCGCGAGTTCTCGGTATTCGAGCGCCTGGCCCAGGGCGCCAACGTCAACGACATCGCCCAGCAGTTGGCGTTGAGCAGCAAAACCATCAGTACCCACAAGGCGCGCCTGATGCAAAAGCTCAATATCACCTCCCTGGCGGAACTGGTGAAGTACGCCATGGAGCACAAACTCCTATAGCGGCATACCTGTTTGCGACTACCTGCCGAGCGCCGCGCTGCCCGGTCTTGCTGCTTGTAGCGTGGGGTTTGTAACTGCTCTGTTCTATCCCCGCCATCCGTGTAGGGCAATCCCTACCCCAAACCTTCCATCCTGCTGATGCCAATCTCTCCGGGCCCCCGATTTTCGCGGCCTTGCCCTGGGACTACGCTTGTTCCACGGCAGTCCAAAACAAAAAGGTGCGGGTATGAGCGAGGTGGATTCAAATGATGTGCTGGTCAGCTTTCGTGGCGTGCAGAAGAGCTACGACGGCGAGAACCTGATCGTCAAAGACCTCAACCTGGAGATTCGCAAGGGCGAGTTCCTGACCCTGCTCGGGCCGTCCGGGTCGGGCAAGACCACCAGCCTGATGATGCTCGCCGGTTTTGAAACCCCCACCGCCGGCGAGATCCAGCTGGCCGGCCGCTCCATCAACAATGTGCCGCCCCACAAGCGCGACATCGGCATGGTGTTCCAGAACTACGCGCTGTTCCCGCACATGACCGTCTCCGAGAACCTGGCGTTTCCGCTCTCTGTACGCGGCCTGAGCAAGACCGACATCAGCGAGCGGGTCAAGCGTGTACTGAGCATGGTCCAGCTCGATGCCTTCGCCCAGCGCTACCCGGCGCAACTCTCCGGTGGCCAGCAGCAGCGGGTGGCCCTGGCCCGGGCGCTGGTGTTCGAGCCACAGCTGGTGCTGATGGACGAACCCCTCGGCGCCCTCGACAAGCAACTGCGCGAACACATGCAGATGGAGATCAAGCACCTGCACCAGCGCCTCGGCGTGACGGTGGTGTACGTGACCCACGACCAGGGCGAAGCACTGACCATGTCCGACCGGGTGGCGGTGTTCCACCAGGGCGAGATCCAGCAGATCGCTGCCCCGCGCACCTTGTACGAAGAACCGAAAAACACCTTCGTCGCCAACTTCATTGGCGAGAACAACCGCCTCAATGGCCGCCTGCACAGCCACACCGGCGACCGCTGCGTGGTCGAGCTGGCGCGCGGCGAAAAGGTCGAGGCGCTGGCGGTGAACGTCGGCCAGGTCGGCGGCCCGGTGACCCTGTCGGTGCGCCCCGAGCGCGTCAGCCTGAATGGCTCCAGTGAAAGCTGCGTCAACCGTTTCTCCGGGCGCGTGGCCGAGTTCATCTACCTGGGCGACCACGTGCGGGTGCGCCTGGAAGTCTGCGGCAAGACCGATTTTTTTGTGAAACAACCGATCGCCGAGCTGGACACAGCCCTGGCGGTCGGCGACGTGGTACCGATTGGCTGGCAAGTCGAGCACGTTCGCGCACTCGACCCACTTCTAGAGGCGAATTGATCGCCCCCTTGCTTCACCAACCTCGCACGTGGAGAGAACAACAATGTTGAGATCCCTGAAATATTCCGCCCTGGCTCTGAGCTTGATGGGCGCGACACAGGCCATGGCAGGCCCTGATTTGACGGTGGTGTCCTTTGGTGGCGCGAACAAGGCGGCGCAGGTCAAGGCCTTCTATGCACCGTGGGAAAGCGCGGGCAACGGCAAGATCGTCGCCGGCGAATACAACGGTGAAATGGCCAAGGTCAAGGCCATGGTCGACACCAAGAGCGTGTCCTGGGACCTGGTGGAAGTGGAGTCGCCGGAACTGTCCCGTGGCTGTGACGAAGACATGTTCGAGCCCCTGGACCCGAAACTGTTCGGCAACCCGGGCGACTACGTGAAGGGCGCGATCCAGCCGTGCGGCGTGGGTTTCTTCGTGTGGTCCACGGTGCTGGCCTACAACGCCGACAAACTGAAAGCACCGCCAGGCGGCTGGGCCGATTTCTGGGACACCAAGAAATTCCCGGGCAAACGCGGCCTGCGCAAGGGCGCCAAGTACACCCTGGAATTCGCCTTGATGGCTGACGGTGTGGCGCCGAAGGATGTGTACAAGGTGCTGGCCGGCAAAGATGGCCAGGACCGTGCGTTCAAGAAGCTCGATGAGCTCAAGCCGTATATCCAGTGGTGGGAAGCGGGCGCCCAACCGCCGCAGTACCTCGCTTCTGGCGACGTGGTGATGAGTTCTGCCTACAACGGCCGGATCGCTGCCGTGCAGAAAGAAAGCAATTTGAAAGTGGTGTGGAACGGCGGGATCTACGATTTCGACGCCTGGGCCATTCCAAAAGGCCTGGCCAAGGACCGTGCTGACGCGGCGAAGAAGTTCATCGCCTTCTCGGTGCAGCCGCAGCAGCAGAAGACCTATTCGGAAAACATCGCCTACGGCCCGGCCAATACCCAGGCGGTACCGTTGCTGGCGAAGGACATCCTGAAGGATATGCCGACTACCCCGGAAAACATCGCCAACCAGGTGCAGATCGACGTGAGCTTCTGGGCGGATAACGGTGAGCAACTGGAGCAGCGCTTCAATTCCTGGGCTGCCAAGTAACCACCGCACCCAGGGTGGATGGGCTTTTTGTGGCGAGGGGGCTTGTCCCCCGTTGGGCTGCGAAGCGGCCCCAAAACCAGCCACCGCGGTCAGTCTAATAAACCACAGTGGCTTTACTGGGGCTGCTGCGCAGCCCAACGGGGGACAAGCCCCCTCGCCACAGGTGTGGGCCTTCACAGGTCTGCATTCTTTTTTACGATCCGGAGTTCGCCATGGCCCTCGCCATTCCCAGCCCCACCCTGAAACAGCGCCTGGCGCGTGCCGAGCGGCTCAACCGCTGGAAGGCCCAGGCCCTGATCGCGCCATTGGTGGTGTTTTTGCTGCTGGTGTTCCTGGTACCGATTGTGGCGCTGCTCTACAAAAGCGTCGGCAACCCGGAAGTGGTGGGCGGCCTGCCGCGCACGGTGGTGGCGGTGACGGCCTGGGACGGTCGTGGCTTGCCTGGCGAGCCGGTGTACCAGGCCATCAGCGAGGACCTGGGCGAAGCCCGGAAAAACTCGACCCTGGGCGACCTCTCCAAACGCTTGAACATGGAGCTGGCGGGCTATCGCAGCCTGCTGACAAAAACCGCGCGGGCGCTGCCGTTCACCGAAGCGCCTGCCTCCTATAAAGAAGCGCTGGAAAACCTCGACGAACGCTGGGGCGACCCGGCGTACTGGCAAGCGATCCGGCGCAACACCAGCAGCCTCACGCCATACTACTTGCTGGCCGCCGTCGATCACCGCATCGACGACCTCGGCGAAATCGCCCCGGCCACCCCGGACCAGGCGATCTACCTCGATATCTTCGCCCGTACGTTCTGGATGGGCCTGGTCATCACCGTGTGCTGCCTGCTGCTGGCCTATCCGTTGGCTTACCTGCTGGCCAACTTGCCGGCGCGGCAAAGCAACCTGCTGATGATCCTGGTGCTGCTGCCGTTCTGGACCTCGGTGCTGGTGCGCGTGGCGGCCTGGATCGTGTTGCTGCAGTCCGGCGGCTTGATCAACAGCGCGCTGATGGGCATGGGCCTGATCGATAAACCGGTGGAACTGGTGTTCAACCGGCTCGGCGTCTACATCTCCATGGTGCACATTCTGCTGCCCTTCATGATTTTGCCGATCTACAGCGTGATGAAAGGCATCTCGCCCACCTACATGCGGGCGGCAATCTCCCTGGGCTGCCACCCATTCGCCAGCTTCTGGCGCGTGTACTTCCCGCAGACCTACGCAGGCGTTGGTGCCGGCTGCTTGTTGGTGTTCATTTTGGCGATTGGCTACTACATCACCCCGGCCTTGCTGGGCAGCCCGAACGACCAGATGGTCAGCTACTTCGTGGCCTTCTACACCAACACCAGCATCAACTGGGGCATGGCCACGGCCTTGGGCGGCTTGCTGCTGCTGGCCACCGTGGTTCTGTATTTGATCTACAACTGGCTGGTGGGCGCCAGCCGCCTGCGCCTGAGCTAAGGAGACCGTTGCGATGCTGAGCCCTTATATGTCGCCCGTGGAACGGGTCTGGTTCTACAGCTTGCGGATCCTCTGCGGCCTGATCCTGTTGTTCCTGATCTTGCCGGTGCTGGTGATCATCCCGCTGTCGTTCAACAGTGGAAGTTTCCTGGTCTACCCGCTGCAAGGTTTCTCGCTGCACTGGTACCAGGATTTCTTCGGTTCGGCGGAATGGATGCGCGCCCTGAAGAACAGCATCATCGTGGCTCCGGCGGCTACAGTGCTGGCGATGGTGTTCGGCACGCTGGCGGCGATTGGCCTGACCCGGGGGCACTTTCCCGGCAAGGCGCTGGTGATGGCCCTGGTGATTTCGCCGATGGTAGTGCCCGTGGTGATTATCGGTGTGGCCAGTTACCTGTTCTTCGCGCCGCTGGGCCTGGGCAACAGCTTCTTCTCGCTGATCGTGGTGCACGCGGTGCTGGGCGTGCCGTTTGTGATCATCACCGTGTCGGCGACCTTGCAGGGGTTCAACCATAACCTGGTGCGGGCGGCGGCCAGCCTGGGCGCGTCACCGCTGACGGCGTTTCGTCGGGTGACCTTGCCATTGATTGCCCCGGGGGTGATCTCCGGGGCGCTGTTCGCCTTTGCCACCTCGTTCGATGAAGTGGTGGTGACGCTGTTCCTTGCCGGGCCCGAGCAGGCAACCTTGCCCCGGCAGATGTTCAGCGGCATCCGTGAAAACCTCAGCCCGACGATTGCGGCGGCGGCGACCTTGCTGATTGCCTTCTCGGTGGTGCTGTTGCTGACCCTGGAATGGCTGCGCGGGCGTAGCGAGAAACTGCGTACGGCCCAGGTCTAAAGCCAAACAGAGATCAAAATGTGGGAGCGGGCTTGCTCGCGAAGGCGGTGTGTCAGTCAACAGAGATATCGACTGGCCTACCGCCTTCGCGAGCAAGCCCGCTTCCACATTGGGTTTGTGTCTATTCAGTAGCTGAATGCAAGACAACCAGCCCAAGTCAGCTAATCTTGTGCCAGCCCATAACTGATAAGAGGCCGCGCACATGAGTACTTCCTCATTCAAGATCGCCCACAAACTGCTCACCGGCCCAGGCGCCATCGAGCAACTGGCCGCCGAGCTGACGCGGCTGGATGTCGACAACCCGCTGATTGTCACCGATGCGGCACTGGTCAAGTCCGGCACCGTGGCGCTGGCGCTGGAACACCTGGGCGAACGGACCTACGAGATTTTCGACCGCGTGCTGCCCGACCCGGAAATCGCCATCGTCGAGGACTGCATGCGCGTCTACCGCGAAGGCGGGCATGACGGCCTGATCGGCGTCGGCGGCGGCAGTGCCATCGACATCGCCAAGAGCGTGGCGGCCTACGCCGGTTACCACGGCGCCCTGGCCGACCTGTTCGGCGTGGACCAGGTGCCGCGCAAAGGCCCGCCGCTGATCGCGATTCCCACCACCGCCGGCACCGGTTCGGAGGTGACCAACGTGGCGATTCTGTCGGACAAGGTCGCGCAACTGAAAAAAGGCATCGTCAGTGATTACCTGCTGCCGGACGTGGCCCTGATCAGCCCGCAGATGACCCTGACTTGCCCGCGCAGCGTCACCGCCGCCAGTGGGGTGGACGCATTGGTGCACGCCATCGAATCCTACCTGTCGCTGAATGCCTCGCCGATCACCGATGCACTGGCCATCGGGGCGATCAAACTGATTGCCAAGGCGTTGCCCAAGGCCTACGCCAACCCCGCCAACCTTGAGGCCCGGGACGACATGGCCACCGCCAGCCTGATGGCCGGGATGGCGTTCGGGAATGCCGGCGTGGGCGCGGTGCATGCGTTGGCCTACCCGTTGGGCGGGCGTTTCAACATCGCCCACGGCGTAAGCAATGCCTTGCTGCTGCCCTACGTGATGCACTGGAACAAGCTGGCGTGTGTGGAGCGCATGCAGGAGATTGCCGAGGCCATGGGCGTGAATATCACGGGGCTGAGCGCCGTGGATGCCGCCGACCAGGCCGTCGATGCGATGACGCGACTGTGTGCCGCAGTCGAGATTCCGTCCGGCCTGCGCAGCTTCGGTGTGCCTGAAGATGCGATCCCGGCCATGGCGGTAGAAGCGGCGGGGATCGAGCGGCTGATGCGCAACAATCCGCGCAAGCTCAGCGCCGCGGATATTGAGAAAATCTACCGGGCAGCTTATTAACCATTGAGCGAGGTCACGGTGCGCGCGGCAAAGCATGAGGTATACAATGCGCGCCATCGTGATTTAGCTCAAAAAGGTGCGTCATGCAGCCCTTCGTCATTGCTCCATCGATTCTCTCCGCCGACTTCGCCCGCCTGGGCGAGGAAGTGGACAAGGTGTTGGCCGCCGGTGCCGACTTCGTTCACTTCGATGTCATGGACAACCACTATGTGCCGAACCTGACCATTGGTCCGATGGTCTGCGCCGCCCTGCGTAAATACGGCGTGACCGCGCCTATCGATGCGCACTTGATGGTCAGCCCGGTGGACCGCATCGTCGGTGACTTCATCGAAGCCGGCGCGACCTACATCACCTTCCACCCGGAAGCCACGTTGCACGTGGACCGCACCCTGCAACTGATCCGCGAGGGCGGTTGCAAGGCGGGCCTGGTGTTCAACCCGGCCACTCCGCTGAGCGTGCTTGAGTACGTGATGGACAAAGTCGACATGGTGTTGCTGATGAGCGTCAACCCGGGCTTCGGCGGGCAGAAGTTCATCCCCGGCACTCTTAACAAGCTGCGTGAAGCGCGGGCGCTGATCGATGCGTCGGGCCGTGATATCCGCCTGGAGATCGACGGTGGCGTCAACGTCAACAACATCCGCGAAATCGCCGCGGCCGGTGCCGACACCTTTGTGGCCGGTTCGGCAATCTTCAATGCCCCGGACTATCAGGAAGTGATCGCCAAGATGCGTGCAGAACTGGCGCTGGCGCGTCCATGAGTGGCTTTGAGCAACTGTTCCCCGGCAAACTGCCACGGCTGGTGATGTTCGATCTGGACGGTACGTTGATCGATTCAGTGCCGGACCTGGCCGCGGCGGTGGACCAGATGCTGCTCAAGCTGGGGCGCAAGCCGGCGGGTATCGAGTCGGTGCGCGAGTGGGTCGGCAATGGCGCGCAGATGCTGGTGCGTCGGGCCTTGGCCAACAACATCGAGGCCGAGGGTGTCGATGAGGTGGAAGCCGAGCATGCGCTTGAGCTGTTCAACGTGGCCTACGAAAACGGCCACGAACTGACCGCGGTTTATCCCGGCGTGCGCGACACCCTGAAATGGCTGCACAAGCAGGGCGTGGAAATGGCCCTGATCACCAACAAGCCGGAGCGTTTCGTCGCACCGCTGTTGGACCAGATGAAGATCGGCCGGTATTTCCGCTGGATCATCGGCGGCGATACCTTGCCGCAGAAGAAGCCCGACCCGGCCGCGCTGTTCTTCGTGATGAAAATGGCCAATATCCCGGCGTCCCAATCGCTGTTTGTCGGCGATTCGCGCAGTGATGTGCTGGCGGCGAAAGCGGCGGGGGTCAAGTGCGTGGCCTTGAGTTACGGCTACAACCATGGCCGGCCGATTGCCGAAGAATCCCCGGCGCTGGTGATTGATGACCTGCGCCTGTTAATCCCCGGTTGCTTGGGAACGGGCGCTGAGATAACGTTGCCCGACGCTGTTCCATCCCCTTCTGGAAATCCCATCGTGGTGGTCACTCGCAAACTCTGGATGAAAGTCATCAAGGCCCTGGCCCGCTGGCGTTGGCGCGCCTGACTGATCCTCGCCGCGCTGCGGCACGTTTGCACACCTGACCGTTAGACCCTCAAGCCACGAGGCACCTCATGATCCGCGAAGAATTCCTGCGTTTGGCCGCTGCCGGCTACAACCGTATCCCCATGGCCTGCGAAACCCTGGCCGACTTCGACACCCCGCTGTCGATCTACCTGAAACTGGCCGACGAGCCCAACTCCTATCTGCTGGAGTCGGTGCAGGGCGGCGAGAAATGGGGCCGTTATTCGATCATCGGCCTGCCGTGCCGCACGGTGCTGCGGGTACATGATCACCATGTGAGCATCACCCTGGACGGCGTCGAGATCGAAAGTCACGATGTGGAAGACCCGCTGGCCTTCGTCGAGGAATTCAAGGCGCGCTACAACGTGCCGACCATCGCCGGCCTGCCGCGCTTCAACGGCGGCCTGGTGGGTTACTTCGGCTACGACTGCGTGCGCTACGTGGAAAAACGCCTGGGCAAATCCCCGAACCCCGATCCGTTGGGCGTGCCGGACATTCTGCTGATGGTTTCCGACGCGGTGGTGGTGTTCGACAACCTCGCGGGCAAGATGCACGCTATCGTGTTGGCGGATCCTTCCCAGGCCGATGCGTTCGAGCAAGGCCAGGCGAGCCTGGAAGCGCTGCTGGAAAAACTGCGCCAGCCGATCACCCCGCGTCGCGGCCTGGACCTCAGCCGTCCACCGGCGGCTGACCCGGTGTTCCGCTCCAGCTTTACCCAGGATGACTACGAGCGTGCGGTCGATACCATCAAGGAATATATCCTTGCCGGTGACTGCATGCAGGTGGTGCCGTCGCAACGCATGTCCATCGACTTCAAGGCCGCGCCGATTGATTTGTACCGGGCGCTGCGCTGTTTCAACCCGACGCCGTACATGTACTTCTTCAACTTTGGCGACTTCCACGTCGTGGGCAGTTCGCCGGAAGTGCTGGTGCGGGTCGAAGACAACCTGATCACCGTGCGCCCGATTGCCGGCACGCGCCCTCGCGGTGCGACCGAAGAGGCCGACCTGGCGCTGGAACAGGACCTGTTGAGCGACGACAAGGAAATCGCCGAGCACTTGATGCTGATCGACCTGGGCCGCAACGACACCGGGCGTGTCTCGGAAATCGGTTCGGTGAAACTCACCGAGAAGATGGTGATCGAGCGTTATTCCAACGTGATGCACATCGTGTCCAACGTCACCGGCGAGCTGAAGGCCGGGTTGACGGCGATGGATGCACTGCGGGCGATCCTGCCGGCGGGCACCTTGTCCGGCGCACCGAAGATTCGCGCGATGGAAATCATCGACGAGCTGGAGCCGGTGAAGCGGGGTGTGTATGGCGGCGCGGTGGGGTATTTCGCCTGGAACGGGAATATGGACACTGCGATCGCGATCCGTACGGCGGTGATCAAGGACGGCGAACTGCATGTGCAGGCGGGCGGCGGGATCGTGGCCGACTCGGTACCGGCCCTGGAATGGGAAGAGACGCTGAACAAGCGCCGGGCGATGTTCCGCGCGGTGGCGTTGGCTGAGCAGACCCCGCAGGACTGAAGTCAGACGTAGATCAAAAATGTGGGAGCGGGCTTGCTCGCGAAGGCGGTGTATCAGTCGACATATAAGGTGACTGTCGCACCGCTTTCGCGAGCAAGCCCGCTCCCACATTTGGTATTTGTCAGTTTCAAGTCCGAGTCAGAAATCCAGACTCACCCCGACACTCAGCCCTTGCTGGGTAAAGTTGTCATCCTTTCTCACGTTATAGGCCGCGTTCAACGCCAGGTCCTTGGTCACCTTGTGGGTAATCCCCAGGTTCAAGCGATCCGAATTGCTGCGTGGCGTGTAGCCGTCCAGTTTGAAATCAATCCCCGGCACGCTGTTGAGGGACATGCCCACTCGCTGCGTATCGTTTTCAAACTCGTGCTCGTGGGCCACTTCGCCAAACACCAGGGTTTGCGGGGTGAAGCGGTAGTTGGCTTGTAATCCGATTCCCAAACGCTTGGAGTCGCGCTGTTGGTCATCAAACGTCAGCGCGGTGGAACGGGCATCTTTCTCCGAATAACCATTCACCTCGACCCGCGAATAGTCAGCGCTGATAAAGGGTGAGAAGTGCCACTCGCTGTTCGGCTCGGCGATGTCATACCCAACCCGTGCGCTCAATGCCCATAGCCAGCCGTCGGTGTCGCCTTTCTCGGTGCCTTCGCTGATGCCCAGGGCGAACTTGCGCTTGAGGTTGTCGAAGTCCAGTTTGCCGCCGGTCAATGCGGCGTCGGCCCACCAGTGATCTTCCTGATATTGGGCGAACGCGGTGCCCAGGTAGCTGTTGAGCTTGTAGTCCGAATCGCTGGCGCCGGCCTCAAGACTCTGGCGATAGAAGCCTGCTACCACACCCACGCGCCACTCGTCATTGAGCCTGTAGCTGCCACCGATGTTCAGGTTATAGCCGCTGCCGTCACCGCTGGCCGAGCTGTTCTGATCATCGAAGTCCAGGTGCTGGCCGCCAGCGTCGACGATCGCCCGCCATTGGCCCACGGCCTGCCAGCTACGGGAGTCGGCTTGCCATTGGTTGCGCAATGAATCCTGATGGGCGCGCAAGGTGCCTTGGGCCATTTCCGGAAGCAGGGTGATTTCCCAGGGCGCAGCCAGCAGTGAATACGCGTAGTCGGCGATCAGTACCTGGCCGGCCTCGGTCGGGTGCACGGTGTCGTTGTAAATCAGCTTGGTCGGGTCCGGATTGGTGCCGCCGACGCCATACACCGGATTCCTGCAGGTGGTGCCGCTGAAGCACGTCTGGTTGAGGTTCTGGTCGGTGGCAAAACCAAAACGCCCGGGATCGGCAAAGGTTTCCTTGAGCAGCAATGGAATGTTCAGCGGGATGATCTGCGCATCGATTTGCGACAGGCGCTGTACCAGGGTCTGGTTGAACGCGCCGGCCAGGGTGCTGACGGCCCCTTGGAGCGGGGTGCCATTGACGGCAGGTGTCAGGCCCAGGTCCGGCAGCATCCATACCATTACATAACGGGCGCCAGCCTGTTGCAGCGCCTGGGCGCTGTCGGCCAGGCGCCCGGCTGCGGCCGAGGCCTGGTCGGAGCTGAGGACCAGGCCGTCGAGGAAGTCATTGCCGCCGCCGGAGAGAAAGTACAACGCGTTGGGGTCGGCTCGGCCCCCCGTTGATGCCAGGTATCCGGGACGTGTACGCAATACCTGCCCGGTGTCGCTGTCGGTGACGGTGGAGTTACCGGTGATGGCATCGTAGATCTGTTGGGTGGTGTAGCCGCCGACGGCCCAGTTATTGCCGTCTGGCTGGCCCAGCGCGGCGCGCTCCGGCGAGGTCGAGGCATTCAGGTCGCCCGGGGCAACCCCCAGCTTGCCGCCCAATAACGTCGAGGAGATCAGCGATGTGCTTTCGCCGCTGCCGTCGAAGTATTGCGGGCCGGTGCGGTTGGTGAAGCGATAGGTTGAGCCCGGTGCGCCAGGGTCGGCAAATGTACCGGCGTCGGCCAGGCTGTCACCGAAAACGACCATCGTCGAATAAGGCGAGGGCGCGGCGAAGGCTTGCGAGCATGCCAGCGCCAAGAGGCAGCCGACGATGGGGGTGAAATAGGGCATCTTGGTCATGAGTCCGTCCATGATTTTGTTTTTTTGTCAGCACTGTGACTGTAGCGCCCTTGGAAGGGTTCTGAAAAGTTTGACGCCAATTATCAGTCGGGCAGTTTCCCCCGTATTTGCGGCTCGATATTGCACCGTTGGCGAGGCTACGTTACTGTGCCTGAACGTATGAATGAGACCCTCCCCGTGTTGATCATCAGCAAACTCTTGATGCGAGTAGTCAAGGCACACGCCCGTTGGCGTTGGCGCGCCTAACTTTTCTCTACCGGCCCCGCCGGACCTGTACCGATTTGCCTTCTTCACCCTCTGTTAAACGCCCCTTGCCGACCAACCCCGGCAACCGGAAAGTGCGTCTGGCAGCGGGTCACTCCCTTGGAAGGCCGTCATTAGAAGTCAGTGAATTCAAGAGGTTTTAACCCACATGTTGCTGATGATTGATAACTACGACTCCTTTACCTACAACGTTGTGCAGTACCTGGGCGAGCTCGGCGCCGAGGTCAAGGTGGTGCGCAACGACGAATTGACCGTGGCCCAGATCGCCGCGTTGAACCCTGAACGCATCGTCGTCTCCCCAGGCCCGTGTACGCCGACCGAAGCGGGCATCTCCCTCGAAGCCATCCAATACTTTGCCGGCAAGCTGCCGATCCTGGGCGTGTGCCTGGGCCATCAGTCCATCGGCCAGGCCTTTGGTGGCGACGTCGTCCGCGCCCGCCAGGTAATGCACGGCAAGACCAGCCCGGTATTCCACAAGGACCAGGGCGTATTCCAGGGTTTGAACCTGCCGGTAACGGTAACCCGCTACCACTCGCTGGTGGTCAAGCGTGAAACCCTGCCCGAGTGCCTTGAGCTGACGGCCTGGACCCAACTGGAAGACGGCTCCGTCGACGAGATCATGGGCCTGCGTCACAAGACACTGAACGTCGAAGGGGTGCAATTTCACCCGGAATCGATTTTGACCGAGCAGGGCTTCGAGCTGTTCGCTAACTTTCTCAAGCAGAGCGGCGGCACGCGCTAAGGACTTTTCATGGATATCAAGACTGCCCTGAGCCGTATCGTCGGCCATCTGGACCTGAGCACCGCTGAAATGAGCGATGTGATGCGCGAGATCATGACCGGTCAATGCACCGACGCGCAGATCGGCGCGTTCATGATGGCCATGCGCATGAAGAGCGAGAGCATCGACGAAATCGTCGGCGCTGTGTCGGTCATGCGTGAGCTGGCCGACAAGGTTGAACTCAAGACCCTCGACGGCGTGGTCGACGTGGTCGGCACCGGCGGCGACGGTGCGAACATTTTCAACGTGTCGACGGCTTCTTCCTTTGTGGTGGCCGCTGCCGGCTGCACCGTGGCCAAGCATGGTAACCGCGCGGTGTCGGGTAAAAGCGGCAGCGCCGATTTGCTGGAAGCAGCAGGTATCTACCTGAACCTGACCCCGGTACAAGTGGCGCGCTGCATCGATCATGTCGGCATCGGCTTCATGTTTGCCCAGTCCCATCACGGCGCGATGAAACACGCCGCCGGCCCGCGCAAGGACTTGGGCCTGCGTACCCTGTTCAACATGCTCGGCCCGCTTACGAATCCGGCCGGTGTGAAGCATCAGGTAGTGGGCGTGTTCAGCCAGGCGCTGTGCCGGCCATTGGCTGAAGTCCTGCAGCGCCTGGGCAGCAAGCACGTGCTGGTGGTGCATTCCAAGGATGGCCTCGACGAGTTCAGCCTGGCAGCACCGACCTTCGTGGCGGAGCTGAAGAACGACCAGGTCACCGAGTATTGGGTCGAGCCAGAAGACCTCGGCATGAAAAGCCAGAGCCTGCACGGCCTGGCGGTAGAAAGCCCGGCAGCCTCCCTTGAACTGATTCGCGATGCCCTGGGACGCCGCAAGACCGAAAACGGCCAGAAAGCCGCAGAAATGATTGTGCTCAACGCCGGTGCGGCGCTGTACGCCGCGGATCACGCCTACAGTCTTAAAGAGGGTGTTGCCCTCGCTCATGATGCATTGCATACCGGGCTGGCGCGCGAAAAGCTCGAAGAACTGGGTGCGTTTACTGCGGTGTTCAAAGTGGAGAATGAAGGATGAGTGTTCCGACCGTTCTGGAAAAAATCCTGGCCCGCAAGGCAGAAGAAGTCGCCGAGCGCCGTGCCCGGGTCAGCCTGGCTGAGCTGGAAGGCCTGGCGAAAACCGCCGATGCACCGCGTGGGTTCGCCAATGCGCTGATCAAGCAGGCCAAGGAAAAACAGCCGGCCGTTATCGCTGAAATCAAGAAGGCTTCGCCGAGCAAGGGCGTGATTCGCGAGATCTTCATCCCTGAAGACATTGCCAAAAGCTACGAGAAGGGCGGCGCGACCTGCCTCTCGGTGTTGACCGATATCGACTATTTCCAGGGTGCCGACCTGTACCTGCAGCAAGCGCGTGCGGCGTGTTCGCTGCCGGTGATCCGCAAGGACTTCATGGTCGACCCGTACCAGATCGTCGAAGCCCGTGCCTTGGGCGCCGATTGCGTGCTGTTGATCGTCTCCGCACTGGATGACGTGAAAATGGCTGAACTGGCGGCCGTGGCCAAGAGCGTCGGCCTCGACGTGCTGGTGGAAGTGCACGACGGTGATGAACTGGAACGCGCGTTGAAAACCCTCGACACACCGTTGGTGGGCGTCAACAACCGCAACCTGCACACCTTCGAAGTCAGCCTGGAAAACACCCTCGACCTGTTGCCGCGCATCCCGCGCGACCGGTTGGTGATCACCGAAAGCGGCATCGTCAATCGCGCCGATGTGGAACTGATGGAAATCAGCGGCGTGTACTCGTTCCTCGTCGGCGAAACCTTCATGCGTGCCGAGAACCCGGGGGCTGAATTGCAGCGCCTGTTCTTCCCGGAGCGTGGCGTTGCCGTCAGTGGCTCGACCCTGGATTGATCATGACCCAGCCGGTGGCGATGACGGTCGAGGCAGGCCTTAAGGCCGAGCAGGATTTGCTCGCCGCGGTCTGTGCCGGCGAGCAACCGTTCGGCCTGCTTTTCTGGCAGCCCAGCGATCAAGCGTTGGTGATGCCTCGTCGTTTGAGCCGCCTTCCGGCATTCGAGACCGCCAGCCAGGTGTCGGCAGGCGCCGGTTGGCCGGTGCTGCTGCGGGAAACGGGCGGTGAGCCTGTCCCGCAATCGGCAGCCACGGTCAATATCGCGTTGGTCTACGCGCCACCACGCAGTGAAGGTGACCAGGGCCGTATCGAAACCGGCTACCAGCGTCTGTGCCAGCCGATTTGCGACCTGCTGATCGAGTTGGGTGGCAACGCGTCGGTGGGCGAGATCGACGGTGCGTTTTGCGACGGTCGCTACAACGTCAACCTTGATGGTCGCAAAATGGTCGGTACCGCCCAGCGCTGGCGCCAGAGTGGCGGGCGCCCGGTGGGGTTGGTGCATGGTGCGTTGCTGCTGGATGACGATCGCGTCGAATTGATCGCCGCGGTCAATCGCTTCAATGAAGCATGCGGCCTGGAACAACGGGTGCGCGCCGAAAGCCACATCGCCCTGCACGAAGCCTTTGCGGCGCCAGGTGCGATTGCCCGGCTTGATACGTTGTACCGTCAGATGCTTGCGAGTTTCCTGCCGGTTTAACGCGTACCGAAGACCACCATGGTCTTGCCTTTGACATGCACCAGGTTGCGTTCCTCCAGGTCCTTGAGCACACGGCCAACCATTTCCCTTGAGCAACCGACGATCCGCCCGATTTCCTGGCGGGTGATCTTGATCTGCATCCCGTCGGGATGGGTCATGGCGTCCGGTTGCTTGCACAACTCCAGCAGGCAGCGGGCAACCCGGCCGGTGACGTCGAAGAACGCCAGGTCGCCGACTTTGCGCGTGGTGTCTCTCAGGCGCTGTGCGATCTGGCCGCTCAGGGCGTACAGAATGTCGGGATCCTGCTGGGCCAGTTCGCGAAATTTCGTATAGCTGATCTCGGCGACTTCGCATTCGACCTTGGCCCGCACCCAGGCACTGCGTTGCTGTTCCTTGCCGGCTTGTTCGAAAAGCCCGAGTTCACCGAAGAAATCACCGGTATTGAGGTAGGCGATGATCATTTCGCGACCATCGTCATCCTCGATCAGGATGGTGACCGAGCCTTTGATAATGAAGAACAGGGATTCCGAGCGCTCGCCCGCGCAGATGATGTTGTGCTTGGCTGGATGACGCCGGCGCTGACAATGCATCAGCAGTTTGTCGAGGTTCTTGATTTTGGGTGTGGGAGTAATAGCAACCATGGTTGTATCCCGAAAAGACTGCACGGTGTTGGTGAGCTTGTTTTTTTATCCAGCGCGATCAACGGCTAAGCTACATCATCCAATGGATGGCAATGCGCCATTGATTTGGCGCCAGCTTAACAGACACATTCTGACTTCATTAGGGAATTTACCCAGCAAACCCTGCTGTTGATCGCTTTCATGGGAAACGCTGCCGGCCCAAAGTGCTGTGCTAAGCTGGCGACCCTTTTTTAGCAGTGGAGTCTGGGCGATGAAGGCACGCATCCAATGGGCGGGCGAAGCCATGTTCCTCGGTGAGTCGGGCAGTGGCCACGTGGTGGTCATGGACGGCCCGCCGGAAGCCGGTGGCCGCAACCTGGGCGTACGCCCGATGGAAATGCTCCTGCTCGGTGTAGGCGGTTGCAGCAATTTCGATGTGGTGAGCATCCTGAAGAAGTCCCGCCAGGCGGTGGAAAGCTGCGAAGCATTCCTGGAAGCCGAGCGTGCCACCGAAGACCCGAAGGTGTTTACCAGGATCCACATGCACTTTGTCGTCAAGGGCCGGGCGTTGAAAGAAGCCCAGGTCAAGCGGGCCATCGAGTTGTCGGCGGAGAAGTACTGCTCGGCCTCGATCATGCTGGGCGCTGCGGGCGTTGCCATCACTCATGATTACGAGATCATTGAGTTGGGCTGATTCTTCAATCGGCAGGCAAAAAGAAAGGGCGCTTGATAGCGCCCTTTTTTGTTTTCTGCTGAAACTAGATGCGGTACGTGCTTTTGGTCATGACCTTGGCCAGCAGGCTCATGCCAAATTTCACCGGTGCCGGGAAGCGGAAGCCGCCCGCGTCCAGCGCGCTTTCGGCGTGATGTTCTTCATCAATGCGCATCTGCTCAAGAATCGCCCGGGACTTTTCGTCTTCAGCCGGCAGTTGCTCGAGGTGTTCATTGAGGTGTTTGCACACCTGATGCTCGGTGGCGGCCACAAAACCCAGGCTGACTTTGTCGCTGATCAGTCCGGCCACCGCACCAATGCCAAACGATAAGCCGTAGAACAGCGGGTTCAGCACGCTCGGATGGCTGTTCAACTGGCGAATGCGTTGTTCGCACCAGGCCAGGTGATCGATTTCTTCTTCGGCGGCATGTTCCATCGCGGCGCGCACTTGCGGCAGCTTGGCGGTCAGGGCCTGGCCCTGGTACAGCGCCTGGGCACAGACCTCGCCGGTATGGTTGATACGCATCAGGCCGGCGACGTGGCGGGTGTCGGTCTCGCTCATCTGCGCTTCGGGCCGCACGATGGCGGGCGACGGGCGGTGCGGTTGGCCGCTGAATGGCAGCAGCGTGCGCATGGCCGTATCGGCTTGCAGCAACAGACGATCAATCGGCGAGTAGTGACGTTGGGTAGTCATGCTGACCTCCGGGAAGAATCTCGGCGGCCAGTTTACCGCAAGAGAGGGGGAAGCGTTTGCGCTGGGTCAAATTGCTTGTGTGGCGAGGGAGCAAGCTCCCTCGCCACAGGTAGTGCTCAGCCCGGCGGCCAGTTCATCTGGCGTTGACCTAGAACATGCATGTGGATGTGATAAACGGTCTGTCCGCCATCTTCGTTGCAGTTCATCACCACACGGAAGCCCTTCTCACAGCCTTGCTCAACCGCCAGGCGCTGGGCGGTGAACAGGATATGCCCGGCCAGCGCCTTGTCTTCCTCGGTGAGGTCGTTGAGGGTGCGGATCGGCTTTTTCGGAATCACCAGGAAATGCACGGGTGCCATTGGCGCGATGTCGTGGAAGGCCAGGACCTGGTCATCCTCGTAGATGATCTTCGCGGGTATTTCTCTGTTGATGATCTTGGTGAACAGAGTATCCACAGCTGTTTCTCCATTGTGAAAGTGCAGGGTGAGTGTACTCAGGCGATCAGCGCGGGCAATAGGCCTTGTTGATCGCGCCGGCAATCTTGCGGGTCAGCCAGCGCGGGCTCAGGCGCGGGCTGAACGCCAGCCAGCGATTACGCCGGCCGGGAATGATGATGGCTTTGTTCCTGGCCAGGGCGCGCACGGTGTAGAGCGCGACTTCTTCCGGGCTCATCAACTGTTGGCTGCGATCCAGCTTGGCGGTGTCCATTTGGGCGGTGCCGAAGAATGCGGTGCGGGTCGGGCCGGGGCAAAGTACGGAAACCTTGATGCCGCAAGTCTTCAGTTCCTCGCGCAAGCCTTCGGAAAAGTGCAGCACGTAGGCCTTGCTGGCGTAGTAAGTGCTCATCCACGGGCCGGGTTGGAACGCGGCAACCGACGCGACGTTGAGAATCTGCCCGCCGCCGTGCAGGGCCATGGCGTTGCCGAGGGCGTGGCACATGCGGGTCAGGGCGAGGATGTTGACCTCCATCAGGTCCTGCTCGGTCATCCAGTCCTGCGCCAGGAACGGACCGCTGGTACCGATGCCGGCGCAGTTCACCAGCAGGTCGATCTGCCGCTCGCCTTCTTCCAGTTCCAGCAGGAACCCGGAGAGCCGCAGGGGCTCGCCCAGGTCACAGGCGCGGAACAGCACCTCGACGCCGAAGCGCTGAGTCAATTCGATTGCAATGCTTTCCAACTGATCACGCTGGCGGGCCACCAGAATCAAGCTGCGGCCGCGACGGGCCAGTGCTTCGGCCAAGGCCAGGCCGATGCCGCTGGAGGCACCGGTGATCAGAGCGTAACGGGTCATGCGTTTCTCCATCGCAACGCTACCGGGCCTGTGACAGAGGCGTCACAGGCGTCGGGCGTTTTTCACTGTTGCGTAGAGTCTACAGGTTCGGCTGTGTCGTCAGCACTTTGCACATCGACTTCATCGACGGTGGTGGCCTGGTCGCTGTCGTCATCGGAGTTGATGGAGCTGCTTTCGTAGCTGCCGCCTACATCGCTTTCCAGTTGATCCAGGTAGCCGCTCATGCCCACCAACACCGCGCCGGCAAATACCAGCGGAATGAATGCGAGCCACAATGCGGAGAGGATTTTCACCGCAGTGGAGTTACGCGGTGGTGGCGCGCCGTACTGGTTTGCGCCCGTGTTACCGGGGAGGACCATCAGCAGGATCGGGAAGATGCTGCCAACGAAGGGCACCAGGTGCAGGAACCACAGCCAGCCGGACCAGCCCAGGTCATGCAGGCGCTGCACGGTGATCTGTACGCTGACCCACACAGCGGCCACGAGTATGGCAATCCCCACCAGGAAGCCAATGACCATGGCAATCGTCGGAGAGACCGCAGCGATACCAAGTCCGACGGTGAAGAACACGCTTGAGACGAGGAGGATCACCACGCTCAGCACCAGCGTCCACGCCAGGAAGCGCAGGCGTCCGATCCGGCCGTTGACGGTGAATACCTTAAGGGTGGAAAACTCCGGCAGGTTCTCGCCAACCGCGGCCCGGGGCGGGGCGTAAGGCGATGCGGCGGGGCGGGTGTAGCCAGTCGCGCTGCCGGAGTCCGTTTCATGGGTTTCGGCAAGGCTGAAGGCGACCGGCTGCTCTTCTTCTATCCGCGCATCCACCCCGGCGTTTTTCAGCGCTTGCAGATAGGTCTCGGCATCGGCGCGGGAAAGGTCGCGTTTCAGCGCGACCGGGCGGCCGGTGAAAAGCTTTTCGATCGCGTCGACATCACTTTTGAACAACTCGGCGAGGTTCAGCTTGGCGGTGGTGCTTTCGACACCCGGGAGCAATGCGCCATCAAACACAATCTTGAAACGGTTGTCGCTCATGCGGGCATCCTTGTCACTTGAATAGGGGAGGCCTGCCTTGATCAGCAGGCTTTGGATCGCGGATCAGCGTGGCCAGCGTTCAGGCAATTGTGCCGCATGCTCGAGCGCCTTGCGGTATTCGGCATCCAGGCGGGCCACGAGTTCATCGACGCTGGGCAAATCATCAATCTCTCCGACGCCCTGGCCGGCGGACCACACGGTCTTCCAGGCTTTGGCTTCGTCGTTGAGTGGCTTGAGCTTGGAGCCAAAATTGACTTCACCCTTGCCTTGCAGCGCGGCGAGGTCGAAACCGGCATTTTCCAGGCTCTGGCGCATGAAGCTTGCGGGAACACCGGAGACGGCTGGAGTGTGCACGATGTCGGCGGCGCGCGATGTGAGCAGCATCTCTTTATAGGCATCCGGGGCATGGCTTTCGGTGGTGCCGATAAAACGCGTGCCGAAATAGGCCAGGTCGGCGCCGAGCAGTTGCGCGGCGAGGATTTCGTGGCCGTGGTTCAGGCAACCGGCGAGCAGCAGGGTTTTGTCGAAGAACTGACGGATTTCTGCGATCAGCGAAAACGGGCTCCAGGTGCCGGCGTGGCCACCGGCGCCCGCCGCAACGGCGATCAGGCCATCGACGCCGGCTTCAGCGGCTTTTTCGGCGTGGCGCCGGGTCGTGACATCGTGGAATACCAGGCCGCCGTAGCTATGCACCGCGTCTACCAATTCTTTCACCGCGCCCAGGCTGGTGATGACGATCGGCACCTTGTGCTCGACGCAGATCGCCAGGTCAGCTTCCACCCGCGGGTTACTGTTGTGCACGATCAGGTTGACCGCATAGGGCGCCGGGTTATCCAGCAGCGCCAGGCCCGCTTCGATTTCTTCCAGCCACGCCTTGAAGCCGCTGCTTTCCCGCTGGTTGAGGGCAGGGAAGCTGCCGACGATCCCGTTGCGGCAGCAGGCCAGCACCAGTTGCGGGTTGGAGATCAGAAACATCGGCGCAGCCACGACGGGCAGGCGCAGATTTTGTTCGAGCGAAGCGGGCAGCGACATTGGAAGTACCCCGAGTAATAGAGATTAGAACGGTTTGACCACGACCAAAATTACGATAGCCAGCAATATCAGAACTGGCACTTCATTGAACCAGCGATAAAAGACATGGCTGCGGGTGTTTTCGCCACGGGCGAAACGTTTTACCTGCGCGCCGCACATATGGTGGTAGCCGATGAGCAGTACTACCAGGGTCAACTTGGCGTGGATCCACCCGCCGGATTGAAAGATGGCCGGGTTGAGGTAGATCAGCCATCCGCCGAACACCAGGCTGGCGATCATCGCCGGGCCCATGATGCCGCGGTACAGCTTGCGCTCCATCACGCTGAAGCGTTCCTTGCTGATGGTGTCCTCGCTTTGGGCGTGGTAGACGAACAGGCGCGGAAGGTAGAACAGCGCGGCAAACCAGCAGACGATGCTGACGATATGAAAGGCTTTGACCCATAGATAAAGCATTTTTAGTTATTCCCAGGTTCACGGTAGCTGAAGATAGTAGTGGCTCTTGCGTCTACACGTCATGTTGAAGGTTGTCGCAGGACGATACGAACCCTATTATCGACGGCTTTCCAGTGGGTTCGTTGAGGGCAGGTTTATGGTCAAGGTCGGTATCGTCGGCGGCACGGGTTACACCGGTGTCGAATTGCTGCGTCTGTTGGCTCAGCATCCGCAAGCTGAGGTGGTGGTGATCACTTCCCGATCCGAGGCCGGCCTGGCTGTGGCCGATATGTACCCGAACCTGCGAGGCCACTATGACGGCCTGGCGTTCAGCGTTCCGGATATCAAGACCCTGGGCGCGTGTGATGTGGTGTTCTTTGCCACGCCTCACGGTGTGGCCCATGCCCTGGCGGGCGAGTTGCTGGCCGCCGGTACCAAGGTGATCGACTTGTCGGCAGACTTCCGCCTGCAGGACGCCGATGAGTGGGCCAAGTGGTACGGCCAGCCTCACGGTGCACCGCAGTTGCTGGAAGAGGCGGTGTACGGCCTGCCGGAAGTCAATCGTGAGCAGATCAAGCAAGCACGCCTGATCGCCGTGCCGGGTTGCTATCCGACAGCTACGCAGTTGGGTTTCCTGCCATTGCTGGAAGCCGGGCTGGCGGATGCATCGCGGCTGATTGCTGACTGCAAGTCGGGCGTCAGTGGTGCTGGTCGTGGGGCCGCTGTAGGTTCGCTTTACTCCGAGACGTCGGAAAGCATGAAAGCCTATGCAGTCAAAGGCCATCGTCACTTGCCGGAAATTCGCCAGGGGCTGCGTCGTGCTGCGGGCAAGGATGTCGGCCTGACGTTTGTGCCGCACCTGACACCGATGATCCGCGGGATCCACTCCACACTGTATGCGACAGTCGTTGATCGCTCCGTAGACCTGCAGGCGCTGTTTGAAAAGCGCTATGCCAATGAGCCGTTCGTCGATGTGATGCCGGCGGGCAGCCACCCGGAGACCCGCAGCGTGCGCGGTGCCAACGTGTGCCGTATCGCAGTGCATCGTCCACAGGATGGTGACCTGGTGGTGGTATTGTCGGTCATCGACAACCTGGTCAAGGGCGCTTCGGGCCAGGCTGTGCAGAACATGAACATCCTGTTTGGCCTGGATGAGAAGCTGGGCCTGTCCCACGCGGGCATGCTGCCGTAAATTTTCTGCTGTTGCGCAAAGGCCCGTTGATCGGGCCTTTCGTGTTTTTAATGGCCGCTGCGCAGATTGATATACCGTAACAATAGTTGACCGCTTTTCTAGGAGAAGCGGATAATGCCCGCCATCACGCATATGGCGGCGCTACGCCGGGAGATTATCAGCATGAGCGTTGAATCCTTCACCCCCACGGCTTTGCAATTCACCCACGGTGCTGCGCACAAGGTGAAGAGCCTGGTCGATGAAGAGGGTAATGATCGCTTGAAGCTGCGCGTATTTGTTACGGGCGGCGGTTGTTCAGGGTTTCAGTACGGTTTTACCTTCGATGAAGACGTGGCCGATGACGACACCATCGTTGAGCGCGAGGGCGTCAGCCTGGTTGTCGATCCGATGAGCTTCCAGTACCTGGCAGGAGCCGAGGTGGACTATCAGGAAGGTCTGGAAGGTTCGCGCTTCGTGATCAAGAACCCGAATGCCACCACCACTTGTGGTTGCGGGTCTTCGTTCTCGATCTGATCGACAGCGGATATAAAAACGCCGCTTGGCCTTGATAGGGCCAAGCGGCGTTTTGCTGTGTGGGATTCAGGCGGGGTAGATCGCGCCGAGTACACGAAGGCCGCGGGCGCCGGTGACGCTGGGGCGGTTGGCGGCGATGCCTTCCAGGCAGCAATGGGCCAGCCAGGCGAACGCCATGGCTTCGACCCAGTCAGGGTCTACGCCGCAGGTGGCGGTGCTGCTGACCTGGGTCGCCGGCAGCAGGGCGCTCAGGCGGCTCATCAAGGTTGCGTTGTGGGCGCCGCCGCCGCAGACCAGCAGGGTTTCGGTCTGTGATTGGGCGGTTTGCAGGGATTCGACGATGGTCAGGGCAGTCAGCTCGAGCAATGTGGCTTGCACGTCCTGGGCTGCGAATGGCGGCAATCGTCCCAGGTGATGCTCAAGCCATCCCAGGTTGAAGACTTCGCGACCGGTGCTTTTTGGCCCCTTGGTCACAAAGAACGGATCGCTGAGCAATGCCTTGAGTAGCTGGGGTTCAACCGTCCCGCTGGCAGCCCACTGGCCATCGCGGTCGAAGTTCTCGCCGCGTTGCTGGTGAATCCAGGCATCCAGCAGGACATTCCCTGGGCCGCAGTCGAAGCCCGCGACCGGTTTGCCGGTCTCGATCAGGCTGAGGTTGCTGAAGCCGCCCACATTCAGCACGGCGCGGTTGCCCGTGCGCTCGCCAAACAGTGCCTCATGAAATGCAGGCACCAGCGGGGCGCCTTGGCCTCCGGCGGCGACATCGCGGCTGCGGAAATCACTGACGACGGTGATTCCGGTCAATTCGGTGAGCAGTGCCGGGTTGCCGATCTGCACGGTAAAACCCCGTGCAGGTTCGTGACGAATGGTTTGGCCGTGGCTGCCAATCGCTCGAATGTCCTGGGGCTTGAGGTTCTGCTGATCGAGTAGGGCGTGAATACCTTGGGCGGCAAGCGTCACCCAGTTCTGCTGCGCGAGCGCCGAACGGGCAATCTCGTCCGGGCCGCTGGCGCACAGGCCAAGCAGCTCGGAACGCAGGGATTCAGGCATGGGGATGTAGTGGGTGGCGATCAGCTTGATCGCCGGGCCTTGCTCGATCAGCGCAATGTCCAGGCCATCAAGGCTGGTCCCGGACATCACACCTATATAGAGCGACATGGCTTAGCGCTTCGCCGAAGCCAGGAGAGTGGAGCGCTCCTGGTCCATGCGGGCCATCAATGGCTGGCTCTGCTGCAGGAAGCGAGCGCGCTCGGCCTTGGCGATCGGGTCGGCCATTGGCAGCTTCTGGCCCAGTGGGTCGACGTGCACGCCGTTGACCTGGAACTCGTAGTGCAAGTGCGGGCCGGTGGACAGCCCGGTAGTGCCGATGTAACCGATCACCTGGCCCTGCTTGACGTTGCCGCCGGTCTGGATGCCCTTGGCGAAACCTTGCATATGGCCATACAGCGTACGGTAGGTGGCCCCGTGCTGGATGATCACGGTGTTGCCGTAGCCGCCACGGCGACCGGCCAGCAAGACCTTGCCGTCACCGGCAGCCTTGATCGGCGTGCCACGCGGGGCGGCGTAGTCGACGCCTTTGTGAGCGCGAATTTTGTTCAGAATTGGATGCTTGCGACCCATCGAGAAACGCGAGCTAATACGGGCGAAGTCAACCGGGGTACGGATGAACGCCTTGCGCATGCTGTTGCCGTCGGCGGTGTAGTAGCTGCTGTTGCCTTGTTTGTTGGTGTAGCGCACGGCGGTGTAGGTCTTGCCACGGTTGGTAAATCGCGCAGAGAGGATGTTGCCGGTGCCGACGACCTTGCCGTTGGCGACCTTCTGTTCGTAGATCACGTCGAATTCGTCACCCTGGCGAATGTCCTGGGCGAAGTCGATGTCGTAGCCAAACACGCTGGCCATGTCCATGGTCATGCTGTGGGACAGGCCGGCGCGGGCGGCGGACTGCGACAGCGAGCTGTTGATCACGCCGTGTACATAGGCGGAGCGCATGACCGGCTTGGTGGTGATGCGGTTGAACGCAAAGCCCTTGGCGCCTTTGGTCAGGGTGATGCTTTCCAGGTCGCTGACGTTGCTGTGCAGGTTGGTCAACTGGCCGTCGGGCGCCAGTTCGAATTCAAGCTTCTGGCCATGCTTGAGTTGGGTGAATTGCTTGGCCTGCTTGTCGCTTGCCAGTACATCGTTGACCGTCGCGGCGGGGAGGCCGACCTTTTCGAACAGGGTCGAAAGGGTGTCGCCCTTGGCGACAATGACTTCCCGGTGCAGCGGGTTCTTGGGTGCCTCTACTACCGCAGGTTCGGCCTGCGCGGTTTCCTTGGTGTCTTCGGCGCTGCTTTCGATCTGGGCAAACGGCGATTCGGCTGCGCCATTTGTGGCTTGAAGTGCGTCGGAAGCGTCTTGATCTTGTGTCAGTTGCTCAACCGGACTTTCAAGGTCAAGGCTTAGGGTCGTTCGTTTGGCTTCTACGTCGCTGGAAGGAAATACCAGGAGTGCCAGGCTCAGAAGGGCGGCGATCCCACTTGCGGCGAGCAGGTGGGTCTTCGGGTAAAGCGGCGGCGCTTTAGACGGTTCTGTGGTCATAAGTAATTTTGACTTTGAAAAGATGAATTGGAAAAGATGAATGACATGATGAAGATGAAATAACTGTATAAAATATAACCAAATCATCTGTGGTGCAAGCTTGCGAACGCTGGGCTTGCTGAACGGTGTCCGTGCGCAGGGCAAAACTTGTAATTAGTCCCTGATCTTGTATGGTTGGTTCCCTTTTGAATCTGAGCCTTGCGGGTCTGTTATGAAGTCGGTTGAAGAGCAGCTAGCGCTGATCAAACGTGGTGCGGAAGAACTGTTGGTCGAAGCTGAGCTGATCGAAAAGCTCAAGCGTGGCCAGCCCCTGCGTATTAAGGCCGGCTTTGATCCGACGGCGCCGGATCTGCACCTTGGGCATACGGTGCTTATTAATAAGCTGCGCCAGTTCCAGGAACTGGGGCATCAGGTAATCTTCCTTATAGGTGACTTCACCGGGATGATCGGCGATCCGAGCGGCAAGAGCGCTACGCGTCCGCCGCTGACCCGTGAGCAGGTTCTCGATAACGCCGAGACCTACAAGACCCAGGTCTTCAAGATTCTTGATCCGGCCAAGACCGAGGTGGCCTTCAACTCCACCTGGATGGATCAGATGGGGCCGGCGGATTTCATTCGTCTTACGTCCCAGTACACCGTTGCTCGCATGCTCGAGCGCGATGACTTCGATAAGCGCTACTCCACCAATCAGCCGATCGCTATCCATGAGTTCCTGTACCCATTGGTTCAAGGGTATGACTCGGTGGCGTTGCGTGCCGATGTCGAGCTGGGCGGTACTGATCAGAAGTTCAACCTGCTGATGGGGCGTGAGCTGCAGCGTGCGTATGGGCAAGAGGCTCAGTGCATTCTGACGATGCCGTTGCTGGAAGGGCTGGATGGCGTCAAGAAGATGTCCAAGTCCCTGGGTAACTATGTCGGTATCCAGGAGGCGCCGGGTGTGATGTACGGCAAGCTGGTTTCGATTCCGGATGCGCTGATGTGGCGTTACTTCGAACTGTTGAGTTTCCGCTCGATGGATGAGATCAATGCACTGCGTGCTGAAGTGGAAGCTGGGGCTAACCCGCGGGATGTGAAGATCAAGCTGGCTGAAGAGATTGTTGCGCGCTTCCATGGTGAAGAGGCTGCGGCCAGTGCTCACCGTGCTGCGGGTAACCGTATGAAGGATGGCGAGCTGCCGGATGATCTGCCTGAGATTGAATTGACTGCTGGCGAGGCAATGCCGATCGCTGCCGTCCTTAATAAGGCGGGCCTGGTGAAGAACTCGGCGGTGGCGCGCGACCTTCTGGGGTCTGGCGGTGTACGTATAGATGGTGAGGTTGTCGATCGCACCTTTATATACGAACTGGGCGCGACCCACGTTTGCCAGGCCGGCAAGAAGGCATTTGCGCGTATTACGCTTAAATCCGAATAAACCTGAAATTAACTGTTGACGGCGTTTTATATCTGTCTATAATTCGCCCCACTTCC